>SKXF01000375.1 GCA_007128555.1 Clostridia bacterium
CTGTCTTATGACCGTTACTTTGACCTGGCCCGGGTACTCAACCTGCTCCTCAACATGTTTGACGATATCCCTGGCCAGACCGTATGCCTCGAGGTCGTCGATTTCGTCGGGCTTGACCATAATTCGAATCTCCCTGCCCGCCTGGATCGCATAGGCCCTGTCCACGCCATCGAAGGAATCGGCGATTTCCTCCAGTTTCTCCAACCGCTGCACGTAGGCTTCCAGGGTCTCCTTTCTCGCCCCGGGCCTGGCGGCGGAAAGGGCATCGGCGGCTGCAATGAGGACCGCCTCAACGTTTCTCGCCTCGTAGTCACCGTGGTGCGAGCTCATGGCATCAATGACTGGTTCCTTCTCTCCGTACCTTCGAAGCAGCTCTCGCCCGATGTCTACGTGGGTGCCCTGGACTTCGTGATCCACGGCCTTGCCAATGTCATGGACCAGTCCGGCCCTGCGCGCCAAGTTCACATTCACCTGGAGTTCCGATGCCATCATCGCGGCAAGGTATGAAACCTCAAGGGAATGCTTCAACACGTTCTGACCATAGCTGCTACGATACTTGAGTCTTCCGAGTAGATCGACCAATCTCGGGTGAAGACCGTGTACCCCAGCGTCGTAAGCGGCCCGCTGGCCGGTCTCCCGTATGACCTCCTCAAGCTCCCGCTCCACCTTCTCATACATTTCCTCGATTCGGGCCGGATGTATCCGCCCGTCTGCCACCAGGCGCTCCAGGGTCAGCCGGGCCTTCTCGCGCCGTATGGGATCAAAACACGAGACCACAACGGCCTCCGGAGTATCGTCAATGATCACATCAACACCGCTCAAACTCTCGAAAGCGCGAATGTTCCGTCCCTCCCTGCCAATGATGCGGCCCTTCATGTCATCACTGGGTAGTTCTATGACGGACACCGTGCTGTCGGTGACCTGATCGGCCGCGCAACGCTGAATGGCCAGGGCGACAATATCCCGGGCCTTCTTCTGCGCTCCCTCGCGGGCGTCGGTCTCGATTTCTCGCTCGATGGAGGCAACCTTCCGGCGAGCGTTCCTTCTCGCATCGTCAAGAATCTGCCTGTGGGCCTCGTCCCTCGTGAGGCCGGCAATCCGTTCCATCTCCTGCTCCTGCTCCTTCATGATCTTCTCTGCTGAGATCTCGAGGCGCCCGAGCTCCTCCGCTCGAACCTTCACATTCTCTTCCCTTTTCTCGAGAGTCTCCGTACGTCGGTCCAGCGACTCCTCCTTCTGCATCAGGCGACGCTCCGTTTTCTGCAGTTCAGAACGTCGTTCGCGACTGTCATTCTCAAAGGAGGTCCTCATCTTGTAAATCTCTTCTTTGGCCTGCAGAACCGATTCTTTCTTCTTGCGCTCCGCCTCTTTGGATGCATCATTCAGAATTCTAACGGCTTCGCGCTCCGCCGAATCAATCTTGGCCTCTGCCATGTACTTGCGCAGGTAAAACCCAACCAGAAAAAAAACGATTGCGGTTGCAAAACTAATCGCTAACACAAGTCCCGTACCTATGAGAGACACCTCCGTTCACAATCATCCACAAAAATAAGACCGAGCCTGCGGGACCCGGCCTTTCGATCCACCATGAATGCACCCACCAGAAGAGTTTCCTGGGATGTATTGTGACCACCGTGATTTTTGTAAACCCCCACAGCAGGATGCTATTCATTCAACACGAAACGTGTTGGTAGACTCAAAATACTACACTGGCCTCGGGTAGCCCTACGGCTAAACCGTCTCTGAAACAATCCACAGAACATGTAACGATCTGTTTGGATTGAGATTACCACAAGACGAGCCCATTGTCCACGGTCCGAGGGGCTAAAGGGCATTGTCATTACGCCCCACGATGCATACGCCCAGCCACGGCGCATCCGGAAAAAGGGCCTTCATTCCCCGGAGCTCTCAACCGGGATCGTTGAAAACCCTCTCACCTACGCGCGCGCACATTCTGGCGCCGCCACATCTGAACCGACATATCCGACCGGAGCTCCATCGCCATTGCAGGTGATCCGTTCACCCCTCAGCCGCATCAACTGCCCAGGGCGTAAGGATCGAGCAGTCGCCGGATGAGGGACTGGGAAAAACCCCGTCGAGCAAGATAGGCAAAAAGCCTCCGCATGTGCCGCTGCCTCTCCTCGAAGGACAGATCTTCGTCGGGAACACCGCCGCGACGCTGCAGAGCCCTCTGCGCCATCACTTTCTCCTCTTCCTCCGTCATATCGACGAGGGCCCGTTCGATCAAACCGCCATCCACACCGCGCTTCCGCAGCTCCTGTTTCAGCCGAATCCGGCCCATTGGCTTGCGCTCCCGCGCATAATCAACGTAGTCGCGACAGAAGGACTCATCATCAAGATAAGCCAGGTCGCACAGCTGATCCACGCACATCTCGGTGATCTCAGGGGCAAACCCTTTTCTGCGAAGACGATCGCGCATCTCAGCGATGGTCCTGGATCTGTGTGACAGCAGCAGCAGGGCGTAGTCTCTCGCCCGGGTAATCTGCTTTTCCCCATCACTCCTCGGACTCGTCAACGGAAGCACCCCGTGTAATGCCCAGCTTCTCCAGGATGGTCCTCTCAATGGTTTCAGCAACCTCGGGATGATCCGCCAGCCACGTCTTGGCGTTCTCACGCCCCTGGCCCATCCGCTCATCTCCGTAGGAATACCACGATCCAGCCCGGCTGACGAGATCGTGCTCCATGCCGAGATCCAGGAGGTCACCCTCGCGGGAAATGCCGGTACCATACATCAGGTCGAACTCGGTCTGCCGGAAGGGCGGAGCCACCTTGTTCTTGACCACCTTGGCCCTCACCTTAATGCCTATGCTCACTGCTCCATCCTTCAGGGCCTCAATCCTGCGGACATCGATCCTGACCGAGGAGTAAAACTTCAGCGCCCGCCCTCCAGGGGTTACCTCAGGGCTGCCGAACATCACCCCAACCTTCTCGCGAAGCTGATTGATGAAGATGACAATGGTGTGAGACTTCGAGATGGCCCCGGCCAACTTCCGCATGGCCTGGGACATCAGGCGGGCCTGCAGGCCGACGTGGCTGTCCCCCATCTCTCCCTCGATCTCCGCCCGGGGTACCAATGCCGCAACGGAATCGATAATTACCACGTCGATGGCACCACTTCGGACCAATGCTTCCGCGATATCCAGTGCCTGTTCCCCGGTATCTGGCTGGGAAATGAGCAGATTATCCACGTCCACACCGATCCGCCGCGCATAGGCCGCATCCAGGGCGTGCTCGGCATCAATAAAGGCCGCATATCCCCCCTTCTGCGCCTCGGCAACAATATGTAGGCCCACGGTGGTCTTACCCGAAGACTCGGGCCCGTAAAGCTCAACAATCCTGCCCCTGGGGATCCCCCCCACGCCGAGGGCAATATCCAGGGAGAGGCAGCCCGTCGATACCGCTGACACCTCATCCATCATGGATGATTCTCCCATTCTCATGATGGCTCCCTTACCAAACTGACGTTCAATCTGTGAAATGGTCCCATCCACAGCATCCTTCTTCTTACTCATGAAGACATCCCCCCTTTGGTATAATTTAACAATTAC
>SKXF01000428.1 GCA_007128555.1 Clostridia bacterium
GCACCGCGTTCTTCCGTTCGAGATTCTGGTGGATGGTCGAGTTGGCAAACCGGGTCAGGGACAGGTCCTCGCCCATGAGCCGGGCCTCTGCCTGGTCCGATTGAGCATAATGCAGTGCCCTCTTCAAGACATCCAGACTGTCGCTGCGTCCCATCATGTGCCAACACCTACTTTTATGTTCCTGAAACGAGCAGGAGCTGCTCCGTGTCCAACGTGGGCAATCTGGACCGGCTCGCCCTTGGCACAACCAGGCGTCCCCCATATGTGCCATTCGTCCTCTCCGGCCACAGCGTCACAGGCATTCCAGAAATGGGGCGTCATATCGGTGTAAGCCGGGTTCTTCAACATCCGGGTCACATCACCATCGACGATCTCCCATGCAATCTCCGTACCGAAGTGGAAGTTCAGCCGCTTGTCATCCAGGCTCCAGCTCTTGCTGCTGTCCGTGTAGATTCCATACTCGGTGTCATCAATGATCTCGTCGAGGGTCCAGTCCCCAGGTTCAAGGTTCACATTGGTCATGCGAACCATCGGCAGGTTGCTCCAGCCTTCGGCCAACATGGTGCCGTTGCTTTTCTGTCCGAGCGTCGTTGCCGTCTCGCGCGAGGTCAGGTAGTCGACGAAGACGCCCTCCCGGACTATGTCCGTTCGCTGGGCCTCTACCCCCTCGTCATCGTAGCCAAAGGTCCCCAGTCCCAGGGGAGCGGTTGCGTCGGCGACAATGTTCACCTCCGACGATCCGTACTGGAACTCACCCTGCTTATCGGTGGTCAGGAAGCTGGTACCGGCAAAACTTGCCTCGGTGCCATAGACCCGGTCCAGTTCGATGGGATGGCCGCAGGATTCGTGGATCTGCAAGGCCAGGTGCGAGCCTCCCAGGATCAGGTCTGACTCCATCTGTGGGCACACATCCGCCGTGAGAAGGTCAACGGCTTCCTCGGACATCGTTTCTGCCCGCTCAAACAGATCCAACCCCTCGATGTGCTCATAGCCTCCACTGACATAGTCGGAAAAGGAACGTCTCTGTACGTCCCCGTTTCCAGCTGCGGTGGCCATGAAGGAAATACCCGTCTCCATCATATCCTGCTCTATGTAGGAACCCTCGGTACTGATGAAGATCTTCTTCTCATGCAGGGCATTCATAGAGGTGGTGGCCATGCGGATCTCCTCGGGCTCCCGCAGGGCCTCATCCAGTTCCAGCAACAGGGCCAGTCGATCTTCAACATCCACGTCAAAGGGGTCTGTGCGCATCGGCGTCTTGTAAGTGTCCTCCACGCCCTCCAGGGGAGAGAGCTCCACCGGATCGCGCTGCACGCGGGCGCTGGCCCTGGCTATGCTCACGGCCCTTCTGGCCGTATTACGCAGTTCGTCCTCGTCGAGGCTGCTGCTGCTGGCAAAGCCCCAGGCACCGTTTGCCAGGACCCGGACTCCAAAACCCCCATCCTCCGTCGATGACAGGGACAGCACCTGGCCGTTCCTGGTAGAGAGGGGCTGCATGTATCTTTCAACCCTACGAACATCCGCATAGCTGGCTCCCTGTTTCACTGCTTCATCGATGGCAACACTGAGCAATTCTCTCAACGGATCCTCCTCCCAGCAACTCGCATGGGGGATACAGAGCACGCTCCGCATCCCCCGGCTCACATCAGGCGTCTATGATGAGATCCTCGATCTCCATGGGATAGTAGGTGATAAAATCCATTCCATCCGAGGTGACCACGACGGTGTCGGAGTGACGGAATCCACCCAGGCCGGGAACGTAAATGCCCGGCTCCACGGAGAAGACCATCCCTTCCTCGATCATGGTTTCGTCGCCGATGTCGAAAAATGGCGCCTCGTGGCCGAGGAGCCCCAGGGCGTGACCGGTGTGGTGTCTCCACGTATCCATGATATCGTACTTGTGATAAACCTCCTGCACGGCCCGATCCACCTCGGAACAGGGAATACCGGGACGGATGGTGTCGAAAGCAACCTGCATCATCTCCATCATGTACTCAAAATACTTTCTCTGATCCGGCGAGGGTTCTCCCAGGAACATGGTCCGCTCCAGCTCGCTGCCGTATCCTCCGACCCCAGATCCCGCTCCTGTCACCAGATTGTCCCCTGGCTTCATCACGGCATTTATGTTCACGGCGTGGGGCAGTGCAGAGTTGACACCAATCTGGCCGCGGAAACCTGCTGCAGCGCCGGTCCTTCCGTGCGGTCGAAACTCGGGGCCGAGGGTCTTCATCATGACCATCGTCGCCTCACTGCTGGCCCGCATCGAAACCTCGTTTTCGGTCCGTCCCGATGCACAGTACTCCTGCAGCAGGGTGTGGGCCAGGTTGCCCCATCGGGCACTTTCTCGAATCAGCTCAATTTCCCTGGCAGACTTGATAACACGCATCTTCTCGATGATCTTCGGCTCCAGCGTGAGCTCGAGATCCGGAAGCAGTTCCGTGATGCGGGGTCCAGCATAACCCATGGCGCTGCCGTAAGCGGGACTCTCTGCCATGAGATGGGCATCCCCGAGGCCTCTCTCGCGCAGTTCCTCGGCCAGAACCTCCATCGGGTGTCTCTTGCCAGGATACTCAGGGTAGGTCACGATGTCATCGAGAACATCCGCCGTCTCCGCGTGCTCAATCTCCAGGTGCGGCACAAAGAGAAAAGAGGGTCCGTCGGTTGGGATCACCAGGCATGCAGGACGCTCCGTCGGAATGAAGTGAAAACCGGTCAGGTAGAAGACCGACAGGGTAGAAAAGGTCAGGAAACCGTCCATGCCCCGTTCTCCAACCTTCTTCAGCAGCGTGTTCTGCCTCTCTTCGAGCTCCTTCGGCGAGATCTTGAGTTTCATTTCAGAATCCCCTCCTCAAAGGTCCATTCAGTAATCCATTCTCCATCGAGGACGCCAATCCTACCCCGGATGAAGATGATTCTCCGCTGGGTAGGATAACACTACGAAGGGAGGATCATATCTGTGAGTGACTTTCGCTTTTCTCCTAGACCTGACCATGCCGGGGAGATCCTACCTGGCAACATCCCATCGAACGTCCGGGAGGTAATGGAGCAAACCGCCCAGAAGATCAATGACATCGTGACAGACTTCTACGATGAAGAATTCGGGGGCTTCGCAGCGCCTCCGCAGTACGCACCAAAGGACCTGAGCACCCCGACCCTCGATCTTCTGTGCACATTAGCTGAAAAGGGCAAACTTGATGCTGCACAGGGCCAGATGCTCGAGGCGACCCTGGACGGGATGCTGAAAGGAGACATCTTTGATCGGTCAACCGGAGGGTTCTTTCGCCGTGCTGCAAGAAGGGACTGGAGCTCCCCCCATGGTGAAACGACGGCTAGGGACCATGCGGAGATCGTCGAAATATGCCTGCGGGCCAGCAGGGCCCTCGAAGTGGGGCGGTGGGCAGAATCTGCCCGGCAGGTCCTGGCCTACGTCCGTCAGTGTCTGGGCAAAGACGGCGGCGGGTTCTACGGCAGCCAGGACACGCGTAGGGAGGGCGGCGCCGCAGCTGCAGAGGCAACACCCTCCACGGACCAGGTCCTGTACGTCGACGCCAATGCGCGCCTCGCCTCCGCCCACTTCCTCGCCCACCGGCTCCTCGGGGACCAGGCATACCTCCGGGAAGGACTGAAGACCCTGCGGGTCATTGAAGATCTGTGCAGCGATGGCGATGATCTTCAACACTGTTATGATGGCAATGCTGATACGGTACCTGGCATGCTGAGGGACTACACGGAGCTGGCGCTGGCCTATCTCGATGCCCACGCAGCCCACGGCGATCCTCATTACCTCGACCGGGCCCTCTCACTGGCAGAGATCATCCGCGAACGGTTCGCTCTACCCGATGGCTGTTTCACCGACACGGAGCACGATGGCGGGGGCGAAGTTGGGCGGCTGCACCAGCCGCACGTCTGCCTGGAGCAGAATGCCCGAACCGCGTTGCTGTGCCACAAGATCAGCCTGGTGCGAAATGACCCCAGTTGGGAACAGCAGGGCGTCGCTACCCTCATCGTGACGGCGCCCGAGGCGGAAAAAGCGGGGCCAAGGGGCGCCATCTGGCTTACTTCCCACCTGGAGATCAGCGTGCCAGCTCCACACATCCGGGTCCTTCTGTGCTCTAGGAAACGGGACGGAGAGCTTCACAGGTCTGTGAACTTCGTCCCAGAGAGACACGCTGTGATCGAGATTGATGAGGGCGGGGTGGAGGAACCCCTGGCCTACGTGTGCCGACAGAGCGATTGCTTCCCCCCCACTTCTGACCCCGAGGAATTGAAGATCTTCCTCACACCACAGGGGGCAGCCATCCCCGAGTCCAGGCATTGAGCGACCCTCGGGTCCCCGGCACTCGAACCGGCTGGGGCCTCGTCATTGTGCTGAAGTCCGATCGCGGATGTCGTTGAGGGTAAGGATCTCGATAATGTGCAGCCTCACGTGAGCCGACGGTGGTTCTGGCCATGGCCCGGCGGGTCTAGCGATCATTCCCTAGCATCTGGGCAAAGGCATCTTCGTCAAGCACTGTGACCTCCAGCTTTTCCGCCCGGGCCAACTTACTGCCCGCTCCAGGGCCGGCGACGACGTAGTCGGTATTGGCCGACACACTTGAGGTCACCCTACCTCCACGATCCTCGACCAGCTGCCTGGCCTCGTTCCGGGTCCATCGGGTCAGCTTGCCGGTCATCACGAAGTTCAGACCCTCGAAATCGCGGGCCTTCTCCCGCGGTTCCGGGCTCTGCAATCGGATTCCCGCCTCTAGCAGCTTGCTCACCACTCGTCGATTGTTGTCATCGCGAAAGAAAGTGACGACGCTCCGCGCCACCTCGGGGCCGACACCATCCATGGCCAAAAGGTCATCTTCTTCTGCCTCCATCAGCTGCTGAATACTGGGGAGATGGTCACTGATCACCTCTGCAAGGTGCTCGCCCACCTGGGGAACTCCCAGGGCAAACAGGAACCGGGACAGGAGAGCCTCCTTGCTGCCCTCCACTGCAGCCACGAGGTTCCGTGCAGATTTCTCCGCGATCTTGTCCAGCCTGACCCAGTCGCTCTCACCGAGAGCGTAAAGATCGGCGAGATCCTCCACAAGCCCCAGGTCAACCAGCTGGGCCGCGGTGCGTTCGCCCACGCCCTCGATGTCCATGCCCCGCCGCGAGACAAAATGTTTGATCCGCTCCCGCAGCTGGGCCTCGCAGGAGAGGTTCACGCACAAGACGCTCTTCTCGTCCTCGCTTCGGACGACCGGCGACTCACACACCGGGCAGGCGTCAGGAATCCTGAAGACTCTCTCCTGACCGGTTCGCTCATCAATGAAGGACATCGCGACGTAGGGGATCACGTCACCTGCCCGCTCCACGAGCACCCTGTCACCGATGCGGATGTCCTTGCGGTCGATCTCACTCTGGTTATGAAGTGATGCTCGCCTGACGGTTGCCCCACCGATGTGCACGGGTTCGAGGATCGCGACGGGCGTCAGTTTCCCGGTTCGACCCACCTGCACCATGATGTCCTGGATCCGGGTAATCTCTCCCCGGGCGGGGAACTTCAAGGCCACGGCCCACCGCGGATCCCGGGTGCGAAAACCCAGCTGCCTCTGATGCTCCATCGAGTTGACCTTGATCACCACGCCATCAATCTCGTAAGGGCTCTCTTCACGCCCGTCCAGCCATTCGCGATGATAGTCCAGGGCCTCATCCACCGAGCTGCAATAGCGTACGGCCTCGTCGGGAGAACGCAGCTGCCAGGCGGGAAGCAGATCAGACAGGACCTGCCGCTGGCTCTCGATAAATACACCCGAAGCCTCGGCAACCTGGTAAATCACCACGCGGAGGGGCCGCTCTGCCGTCACCCGGGGCTCCAGCTGGCGCAAAGAGCCGGCCGCTGCATTGCGAGGATTGGCAAAAGGGGGCTCATCCCGCTTCTGCCGCATCTCGTTGAGACGCCGGAAGTCCTCCCTGAGCATATAGACCTCGCCACGTACCACAAGCCTGTCCGGAGCCCCTTCGGGCAACTTCAGAGGCACCGAGCGAATCGTGCGCACATTGGATGTGACGTCCTCGCCCACGTATCCATCGCCACGAGTGGCCGCGCGGACCAGGGCGCGATCCTCATAGATCAACGCCACGGCCAGCCCATCATACTTGGGTTCTGCCGTATACTCCACCTGGGAAACACCCAGCGCGCTGCGACAGCGCTCATCAAACCGAAGCACCTCGCTCTCCCCATAGACCGCCTGCAGGCTGAGCATGGGGGGAGAATGCTCCACAGGGGCAAATCCGCCTGCAACGGCACCACCTACTCGCTGAGTGGGTGAACCAGGGGTGACCAGGTGGGGGTGGTGTTGTTCCAGGACTTGCAGCCTGCGCATCTTCTCATCAAATTCAGCATCGGATATCTCGGGGTCATCAAGGACGTAGTACCGGTAGTTGTGGTAGTCGATCAGCTCTCGTAGCCGCGCCATTTCATCTGCGGGCGATTGCCCTCCCAACGGGCTCACCACCCTTCCTTTCGAGACGCCTCGAGGTGAACATTGATCACAGCTCCCAGCATCAAGATCAGGACCGCAACATAGATCCACAACAAGAGAAAGATCATCGTGGCCAGGGAGCCGTGAATCAACCTGTAGGTAGGCACAGTCCTGAGGTAGTTGGAAAACACCAGCCGGGCTGTTTCAAAGAACACGGTGCCCACGAGCGCTCCCGGCCACAGCTCGGAGAAACGGTGCTTGCGAGCCGGGAAATGTTCATAGATCAGCCAGAACACGACAAAGGTCAGGAGGATCGGAAATCCACGCAGCACGATCTGCCACAACATGGTCTCACTCACGGGTTGGATTCCCCAGGCAGCCGTCATCTCGACATCATAGGCTCGCAGCACATCATAGGCGGTACTGAGACCAAGAGAAAAAACAACGAGCAGCCCGAGGAACAGAACCATCAGCACACCCACCAGGCGGGTGCGCCAGAAAGGGCCGTCATCGGTGACGCCCCAGATGTCGTTCAGGGAACGGCTGATGGCACTGAACACCCCGGAACTGACCCAGATCAGCGATATTGCACCCAACACCCCCATCTGACTGCGGACCCTCACCAGGTCACCGAGATTGCCGATCAGAAAATCCTCGGAGCCCGGCGCGTACATCCGCACCAGGTTCTCCACCTGGACCAGCACCGGTGAGGTCGGAAGGACGTACCCGACCACGGCGACGGAGACAAGCAACAGTGGGAACAACGAGAATACACCGTAATAAGAGATGGCCGCAGCCATGAAAAAGCAGTTCTTGTCGACGAATCGATGATAGAGGCCAAGGACGAAGGATAAGCCCCCTCCCAGCCTGCTAATGCTCACACTTACCCACTCCTAGCACAGCATGCGCTCGGCTCTGACCAGGCTCGGGCTTCAACTTCAAGAAGAAGGAGGCGACGGGACTCTGACCCCCAGGTCCTCGGCCATGTCTATCTCGTTTTGCTCACGCCGGTGCAACCAGCCTCGCAGGAAGCCCATTCCCTCCCGGGCAACCCCGATGCCCATCTTGAGAGCACTCTTCTGCGGAAACCACTGCGGTGAAATCCGCCGAAGTAAAATGGCCGCAGCCACCTCCTCGGCAATCCTGCGCCCAGACTGGGTCATATGCCGGACCTCGGTCACCGTTCCCCGCGTCTCCCGGATGAGAGGCAACACCTCATTGAGCATTGCCCTGACTTCAGAGGTGAGACTGTCGCGCATTTCTGTCAGTTCTCGCTGCAAACGCAGACCGAAAAACGCGACAACGATCCAGGCTACGGCGTTGATAACAACGGCTACGGCAATCACGTATAGAAGAGCGTGTTCGGTCATGGTGTCGCGTCCAGCTGCTCCTCCAGCTCTTCCAACTTCCTTTGCACCGACCCCAGCTTGTCGTCGAGGTCGTCAGCCGATGGTATATGACGAGACGCCCGCCGCATTACCTCTTCTGCTCCGTCCTTCAGCTTAACCGTAAACTCTCCTGCGCCGTCCCGAAAGTCGTCTGCCATGACCCTGGCCTGTTCCCTGAGCTTGTGCCGTGTCTCATCGCCGCTCTCGGGAGCAACCATCAGGCCGGCGACGAAACCCATGACCCCACCGACTACCATTCCCAGCAGGAAATCTGTCGCATCTGACATCAATAACCATCTCCCTTCAATATCATCTGCTATTATACCATCATCTAACATATGACACTACAACGAAGAATCGACGTCTACCGCGGAAACCAGGTCACCTCCTCTTACTTCACCGCCGACCAACACCCGGGCGAAGATCCCCTCGGAAGGCATGATGCACTCCCCTACCTGGTGAAAAATTGCGCACTTCGCGTGGCATTCCTTGCCGATCTGCGTGACCTGGAGAACGGCTCCTTCTTCGCCTCCGATCAACAGCCGGGTTCCGACGGGGAGCTGGTGTAAGACCATCCCTGACACAGTAAGGTTCTCGGCGAAATCTCCCGGGCCCACATCAAGCCCCATCTGGCGCATCTTATCGATACTCTCCGTGGACAGAAGACTCACCTGCCGATGCCAGTCTCCCGCGTGGGCATCCGCCTCGAGCCCGTGTTCTGTGACCAGGGTTCCTTTCCCACGATCCGTCTTGGGAACCCCCTTCTTCTCGCTAATGCATACTGCAACTATTCGTGCCATACCTATACCTCCCTCACCCTCCCAGCTTGGACATTGGACGATCCTGGGATCCCGCGAGATTCCCGGCCGGATCCAGGCCGTGATGCAGGGGTTTGTCCAGAACAGCTGATCGTATGACGCTCGCCAGTTCACGATCACGGGCTCCCTCCCGCAACGGCTTCCTCAGGTCGGCCGACCCACCCTGGAGCAGGCACAGGTGGAGATTCCCGTCAGCTGTAAGGCGCAGGCGATTGCACTCTGCACATAAGTGCCCACTCACGGATGGGATGAAACCAATCCGTCCAGCCATACCGTCCATCCGGTACAGGCGCGCCGTGGAACCTGGGCGATGCGGCAGTTCAAGCAGGTCCCACCGACCGGTGATCACATCCCGCACCTCCTCCCAGCTCACGAAGTGCCTACGCCACGTTCCGCTGTCGTCGGCCCCACAACCCACCGGCATGTACTCAATGAAACGGATCTCCCACGGATGCTCCAGCGCCAACCCAGCCAGGGCAATGACCTCATCGTCGTTGACCCCGCGCATGACCACGCAGTTGATCTTGATAGGATCGAGACCTGCGGCCTCAGCCGCCCGCAGTCCCCTCCAGAATCGAGCAATATCTCCACCCCGGGTCATCTCCCGGTATCGTTCCGGCCTCACCGTATCCAGGCTCAGGTTCACCCTTTTCAACCCCGCGCGCCCCAGGTCAGCGGCATAGGTGTCCAGCAGAAGTCCGTTGGTGGTCATGACAAGATCCTCGAGTCCCTGCACCCTACCAAGATCCTCCATCATCTCCACGATCCCACGCCGCACAAGGGGCTCCCCCCCAGTGACGCGGACCTTCTTGATCCCCAGACCCGCCATTACACGGACCAGGCGCAGGATCTCCTCGTTTCTCAACACCTCCGGGTGGCCAATATCGGGCACGCCCTCAGGGGGCATGCAGTAGCGGCAGCGCAGATTACAGCGATCCGTCACCGAAAGCCGCAGGTATTCGATCGCCCTGCCCCCGGGAGCAACGAGCTGTCCTGTCACATCAGTGAGCCTCCGCCCTCTTTGCACAGTCCACAACCTCTCCCCGGATCAACTCAACAGCGTGATCCAGAACCCCGACCACAACCTCCAGGCACTCAATGACCGCGGTGGGACTGCCCGGAAGATTGATGATCAGCGTTTCTTTCCGCACCCCTGCCTCTCCCCGGGACAGCATTGACCGATCGGTCTTCTCCAGGCTTCGGGCCCTTATCGCCTCGGCAATCCCCGGAACCCGACGATCCACCACGTCCAGGGTGGCCTCGGGCGTCAGGTCTTGCGGACTGAGCCCGGTCCCGCCACTTGTGATCACCACGTCGACACGCTCCTCGTCAGCCAGGTGGCAGAGCTGGGAGGCGATCTTCTCCCGATCATCGGGAACCATGTGAAAGGAAACAACCACCCCAACCTGCTGGAGAATATCTCCGGCGGCGGGACCGCTCCTGTCCTCGCGCTCTCCCCTGTACCCGCGATCACTGACCGTGACAACCGCCGCTCGCAAGGGCCTTCCGGCCATCTCAGCCTTCTCTTCGATAGTCACCGCTCTTACCTCCGCTCTTTGTCATCAGCTTCACATCATCCACCACCATGGTCCGGTCCAGGGCCTTGCACATGTCATAGATGGTCAGAGCCGCGATGCTCACCGCTGTCAGTGCCTCCATCTCGACCCCGGTCTCCCCCTTGCATGCCACCCGTGAACGGATCTTCACGACTCCTCCGGCCTCGTCGGGTATGAACTCTACCCCGACGGCTGTCAGGTTCACATGGTGACAGAGGGGTATGAGATCGGAAGTGGCCTTGGCAGCCATGATCCCCGCAATTCGCGCCACGCCCAGGACATCTCCCTTGCCCACCGATCCCTCCATGATCAGGCGAAGTACCCGGGGCGACATCCGGATTCGCCCCACCGCCTCGGCAACGCGCACCGTCCCCTCTTTGCCCGTCACGTCCACCATGTGGGCCGCACCGGAGGCGTCGAAATGAGTGAACGCCTCGTCTTTCATCCAGCGCCACCTCCTCATCAGGTTTGAAGCACCGTCTCTTCCCCCGTGTTGCTGCAATCGTATCCACCCAGTTCCACGACCCTCCTGCGGAAATCGGGGCCCAATATGATGTCCAGGAGCAGCTCGACGGCTCGCAGGTTGCGATGCTGCCCGGGAATCACCAGGTGATATTCCTCGCGGGTCACGGGCACAAAGTCAACATCCAGCGCCACGGCCGCGGCCCGGATCCCCATGCTCACATCGGCCGCCCCCGAGGCCACGGCCTGGGCTGCCGCAGTATGGGCAAACACCTCCCGCTCATACCCGGCAATCTCTGCAGCATCGATCCCGAGCCGGGCCAACTCGTAATCGAGCAAGACCCGGGTCCCTGCGCCTCGCTGTCGGTTCATGAAGTTCACCTCTCGACGGACCAGGTCCCCGACATTCTCTATGCCCAGGGGGTTCCCCCGCCGCACCATGAGCCCCTGTTCCCTTTGCATCAGGTGGACCAGGTGGACCTCTCTTTGTGGTAGGTACCGCTTAACATAGGTGATGTTGTAGGTCCCAGACTCGGGATCAAGCAGGTGAGAGCCGGCCAGGTGAGCCTCGCCCCGCCGAAGGGCAACCAACCCTCCCAGGCTCCCCACCCGGCTGGTGATGAGGCGATGGGGAGGATCCTCCCGGGCCAACAGATCCTTCAGGACATCGAGGGTCATATCGCTGCTGCCGGCGAGAACAAGCGAGTGTTCGAGGACCGCCGCGGGACGCAGGAGATCAACCTCGATCTCGCTGCCTCCCTCACAGCCCTCACTTCCCCTGGGTATTACCATCAGGGCGTCCGCCTCGGAAAGGCTTTTTATGTTCCCAGCTCCCCTCGACGTTGGGGCGGCAACCCACCCCTCGCCAACCCGCGCCAGGTGTACGCGGAGATATTCCTCCCGGCCGGCTGCCGATGCCACCCTGCGAGAAAGCCTGGCTTGAACCCGTGCCCTGCGGGGTGGTTCCCGGCGTAACATACGATGGACCAGGGGGACAGCAAAGAGTTCACAGGCCACGGCAGCAGAGACGGGATACCCCGGGATACCAATCACCGGCCTGTCTCCGACCAGACCCAGAACCGCCGGTCCCCCCGGCCTGGTGGCCACACCGTGGATCACGACGCGTCCGAGTTCACGGGTCACCCTGGCGGTGTGATCTCGACGGCCAGCCGACGAACCCGCAATGACCAGGACCATGTCGGCCTCTGTGAGAGCCGTCTTTATCCGTCCTCGCAATACCTTCGGGTCATCGGGAGTTATGGGGCCCACCTGCACCTCTGCCCCCGCTTCCTCCAGCAGGCCGCGTAGAAGCGTCGAGTTGAACTCCGGTATGTCTCCAGGACGGATTTCCTCGCGGTCTGCCGGCACCAGTTCATCTCCGGTGGGTAGGATCACCACCCGGGGCGCTGCCCAGGTCACCACCGACGTCACCCCCGCAGCGAGAAGTGCTCCCTGGTCAGCAGGGGACAACACCGTGCCAGCCGGCAGCACAAGTTCACCCCTCACCACATCCTCGCCCACGGGACGAACATGCTGCCAGGGAGCAGCAGGCGAGGTAATCTCCACCGCCCCCGAGGGCAGCTCGTGGGTGTCCTCAACCATGATGACAGCGTCAAAACCATCGGGGACGGGATTGCCCGTATCCACCCAGGCGAAGTCCTGTCCTCGTTGCAGGACCAGGGGAGCTGTCTCTTTGGCCGTCACCGTATCCCGGGAGCGAACGGCGATTCCATCCATGGCACACCCGGAGTAATGCGGGTTGGATCTTCTTGCCCAGGCCGCCTGGGCCAGCACCCGGCCCCGTCCATCGACAACGGGCACCGTCTCCTGTGCAAGCTCAGGCGGCCCTCCAGATTCGGCCCAGGCCGCCATGTAGCGAACCTGTGCATCCCCCCGCGGCACAGACTCCAGGTAAACCCTATCCCGCCCCCTACCCCCGCTAGTAGTCAAGAAGGATCACCTCGACCCTCTGTCCCGCATCCAGACCCCGCCGGGCATCGGTCAACTCGACCAGGCCGTCCGCCCGCGCAAGGGTAGATAGGAGGCCTGATTTCCCCAGGATGGGTTCTGCCAAAATCCTCTGCCCCTCGGTCTTCAGACGCACGCGAACATACTCGGTACGTCCACTGGGTCCGGCCAGCGACCGCACCAGGGTCGCTCCGACAACGGGTCGGGGGAGCACGCGGCACCTGCCCTGCAGCCTGTGCACCAGGTCCCTCAACAGCACCGTATAGACAACCTGGGCAGACACCGGATGACCGGGGAGACC
>SKXF01000133.1 GCA_007128555.1 Clostridia bacterium
ACCCGCGGGAAAGGAGATGGACAAGGTGCAAGTTTCCCTGACTGAAAGAGCCCTGGAGACGTTGGATTGCGATGCCTTGCTGGTCACGTTCACTGGGGGAGAACTACCGTCTTCTCTGCAGACACTGGATGACACCATGGGAGGGCAGATCAGAAGGCTTCTGGAGGCGGGCCGGCTGTCTGCAGAACGGGGTGCGATGTCGGAGATCTTCACCCCTGACGGCGTGGGGCCCGCTCGCCTGGTTCTGCTCGGCCTCGGCGACCAGGTATTGGATCCGGTCCAACTGAGAGACGTCTGCGCCGATGCCCTCCGCAACCTGAGCTGCCGGGGCATGGAGTGCATCGCCGTTGATCTTTCTGCGCACCAAACCCAGGCGTGCGCCCTGGTGGAGGGCCTACTTCTCGGTGTGTATCGCTTTCGTGGTTACGCTGACAAGCAGAAGCCGGGCGTGACCCAGCTGCTGTTGGGATCGGTTGATGGACGCCCATTTCCCGGTTCGGTTGAGGAGGCGGCGAGGCAGGGTGAGATCCGTGGACGGGCCGTCATGGCAGCTCGTGACCTGGTCAATGAACCGGGGAACCGGCTCACGCCGTCCATCTTTGCGAAACGGGCGTGCGAGATGGCAGCAGCGAGGGGCCTGTCCTGTACGGTATTTGATGAGCATGACCTCAAGGAGATGGGCATGGGTCTTCTTCTCGGTGTTTCAGCAGGAAGTGCAGAGCCGCCCCGCCTGATCGAGCTGCGCTACGATTGTGGACACGAGGCGCCGACCCTTCTTCTCGCTGGCAAGGGGCTGACCTTTGACTCAGGTGGCATCTCCCTGAAGAATCGCGAGAACATGGGGGCCATGAAGATGGATATGGGGGGCGGAGCGGCGGTATTTGGTGCGATGCAGGTGCTGGCTGCCCTTCAACCCCGGATGAACGTGGTGGGTTTGATCTGTGCTACGGAGAATCTCCCCGACGGTCGGGCCCAGAAACCCGGCGATGTGGTGCAGGCCTGCAACGATATGACCGTGGAGATTATCAGCACCGATGCCGAGGGCCGATTGGTCCTGGCGGATGTGCTGGCAGACGCCGTGGGACGGTTGTCCCCAGATTGGATCGTCGATGTGGCCACGCTGACGGGATCTGCCTCGGTCGCCCTGGGTGACCAGGCGGCGGCACTGGTCTCGGACAACGATGATCTTGCCGGATCGGTTGAGCGCGCAGCGGTCGAGGGGGGCGAGAAGGTCTGGCGCCTCCCCGCCTGGGATGCATACGCTGATGCTCTGAAAAGTGATGTGGCCGATCTGAAGAACTCCGGTGGCAGAGCGGCCGGAACGATCAAGGGCGGTTTGTTCATCAGGGCCTTTGCAGGGGGCCTACCCTGGGCTCACCTGGACATCGCCGGCGTGGCGTGGACGGATCAAGATCGAGGGATCCTGAGCAAGGGGGGGACGGGGTTTGCGGTCAGAACGCTGGCCGCACTGCCCGATGCGATCATGCAGTGAAGGCAGGGGGGTCGGGGCAGGAGTCCCTGTCCCGACCCCCTGGTGAATGGATTTACTCCTTGCAGCATGTCTCCTCAGCAGCATCGTCGTGACAGCATTCCTTGCTGTCGCGTTTCTCCTCGTGTGCGCACACGCCATCGGTGTGTTTCTCGCCGCCGCAGCAGCATTCTTCCTCGTGGGTGTGGCGGTGTTTGTCGCAGCAGCAGTGGTAGTGGTAGTGATAGTGAACATGGCGCTTGCAATCGCAATTGCCACGGTGCCTGTGGTGTCCGTGATGACCCCGGTGACAGTCTTTTCTCTTACCACACATTTCGCATGGCCTCCTCTCGCCCTCCGGATCTTCCAATTATGAGGGCCTGTGTACCTATATGACTCAGACATATAGTTGACACTATCCTATAAGTTAAAAGACGGGTATGTCAAGGTGGAATTGGGTGGCAGCAGGAAGCAAGTTGGGGCATGTTGAAGTGTTTCAGGCAACGACGCACCTGAGTCGGAACGGAGGCGAGTTTCATGCTGGCAATTATCAATGCGGACATCCATACGGTCAGTCGTGGTCGGATAAGCTCTGGGACCCTGCTGCTTCGGGAAGGTAAGATCGCGGCCGTGGGGGCAGAGGTCGCAATCCCTGAAGGTGCCTGCGTGATCGACGCACGGGGAAGGCCGGTCACTCCGGGTATCATTGAAGCCCACGCGCATGTGGGTATCAACGAACAGGGAGTTGGCTGGGAGGGCAGGGATGCCAACGAGTCGAGCGACCCGCTCACCCCGGAGGTGGACGCCCTGGACGGGATCAATCCCAGGGACGACGCCCTGCGTGAGTTTCGTGAGGCGGGCATCACCTCGACGTCGGTCCCACCGGGTAGCGGAAACCTGATCGGTGGTACGTCTGTGGCCATCAAGTGTTGGGGTACGATTGTGGATGAGATGGTCATCGCCCACCCTGTGGGAATGAAAGCGGCGCTCGGGCAGAACCCAAAGGGCTCCTACGGGCGCAGGGGCAAGGCGCCCTCCACCCGGATGGGCAGTGCAGCCATGATCAGGAAGGCCCTGGATGAAACAAGGGAGTACATGGAGGCAAAGGAAAGGGCGCACGAGGATGCAGAGAAGATGCCAGATTACGATGCGAGGGCAGAGGCCCTGGTTCCCGTTCTGAACCGCGAGATACCTCTGCAGATTCACTGCCACAGGGCAGATGATATTGTTACCGCGCTCCGGCTTTGCAAGGAATACGGGCTGCGGTTCACCCTGGAGCATGTGACCGAGGGGGATCGTGTGTCCGATCTGCTCAGGGAGCATGATGCGTACTGCGCCGTGGGTCCAACGTTGAAGTATGGCTCCAAGGTGGAGAATCGCGACCGGAGTTTTCGCACCCCCGTTGAACTGGCGCGCAAGGGTGTGCACTTCTGTTTCATCACGGATCATCCTGTCGTGGCGGGCCAGTTCCTGACCATCACCGCAGGGATTGCGGTCTCGTGGGGCATGGACTATGACGTGGCCCTGAGGGCGATCACGCTCTCGGCCGCAGAGCATATCGGGATCGAGGACCGGGTCGGCTCCCTGGAGGCAGGAAAGGATGCCGATGTGGTCATCTGGTCCGGCGATCCCCTCGATTATACGACCTTTGCGGATTATACGATCATCGACGGAGAAATTGTCCACGAGAGGGAGGTGTGAGGGCGTGCGCGCATACACTGGAGCCCGATTCTACACCGTGGAAGGCCCTGCAATTGACGGCGGAGTGATGCTCGTTGAAGATGGCAAGATTGTCAAAATCGGTCGGGATCTGAAGGTGCCTGAAGGCGTCGAAAGGATTGACCTGGATGGCATGGTGGTACTTCCCGGCCTGGTGGACGCCCACAGTCACGCCGGCATATGGGGTGACGGGGAGGGAGCTGCCTCGAGCGACGGTAACGAGGGCCCGGGTCCCATCACAGCAGATGTCAGTGCACTGGACGCGGCCAATCCGGAGCAGACCAGCTTTGCCGGCTGCCGGGAGGGGGGCATCACCACGGTGCAGATTCCCC
>SKXF01000390.1 GCA_007128555.1 Clostridia bacterium
CTGGCCGATGAAATGCAGCAGGGCACATCCGAGATACTCTTCACCACGCCAGTGACGACCGGCCAGGTCGTTGCAGGCAAGTTCCTGGGGTCTTTTGCCATTATTACCCTGCTCATTGTCATCATGCTGCTTTACCCCCTGGTGCTGGATCACTTCGGAAACCCCGACTGGGGCGCGACGCTCACGGCCTATTTTGGGTTCTGGCTGATGGCGAGGTCCTTCTTAGCCGCGGGAATCTTCACCTCAT
Organism: Clostridia bacterium; assembly: GCA_007128555.1. The sequence goes on from SKXF01000390.1 coordinate 248, forward strand.
CGATGACCGATAGTCAGCTGGTAGCGGGAGTATCCGGAGTGGCACTACTTCTCCTTCTATGGGTCATTGACTGGGCAGGCGCGACCCTGGGCCCACCCCTGGATTCCATCCTGTCCCATGTATCCGTGACCCAGCACTTCATCCACTTCAACCGGGGTATCATTGACACCCAGCACATCGTTTTCTATATAACCCTGACCACCGGCTTCCTGTTCTTGAGTGGCCGACTCCTGGAGAGCCGACAGTGGCGTTAAGAAAGGAGGGAGGATCCCTGTGAAAAACTACACCAAGAAGATCAACTGGAGAACGGTCATCGGCGGCCTGGCTCTGATCGCCGCGATCACCACGATTTTCGCCCTGATGATCTACGGTAGCCGGACCTCCGCAGCCCGGATCTCCGGTTCTGTGACCATTATCGCAACGATTACGTTCCTGGTGACGGGAGGTCTTCAGCAGCTGCAGTTTTTCCGTTCTCGACAGTTTACGCGCGGCTCCGCCAGCAGCCTGTACACCCTGGCCATCATAGGAACCCTGGTCCTGGTCAACGTCGTTGCCGCCCAGACCAGCTGGCGCTGGGACATGACCGCCGCAAGCGAGCACAGTCTATCCGAACAGACTCAAACCGTCTTGAGGGACCTGGACCAGGACATCGAAATCCTGGCGTTCTTTCCGGAAGGCAGTGGAATCGGCTACGAGGTGGAGGATCTGCTCACAGAGTACGCCTATCTCTCGCCCCGCATAAGCATTCGGTTCGTCGATCCTGAAAGGCAACCCGGCCTGGCACGGGAGTACGATGTCTCACGAGCCTACACAACCGTGCTGGAGAGTGGGGGACAGCGCCGCACCATAAGCGGATACAACCTCTATGACTTCGCCAGCCAGGACGATCCCTCGCAGGCGATGTTCCGAGGCGAGCAGGCCTTCACGCGGGCCATCATCGACCTGACCCAGAGCGTGGGAGCCAACGTGTATTTCATGACCGGTCACGGCGAGGCAGACCTATACGAAGAATACAGCGTCCTGCGTGCCTACCTGGGCGGAGAGGGCTACCGCGCCGCCGGCTGGAACCCGGGACGCGACGGCCCCATCCCCGAGGATGCTGACCTGATCGTGATCGCCGGCCCAACGCGGGACCTTCATCCCCAGGAGGCCGCAGATCTCATGCAATATGCTGATGCAGGCGGGAGGCTGTTGATCCTGGCAGATACCATGCCGGGCTCAAACCGCCAGTTCGTGAACCTCGCAGCTCTCGTTGAACACCTCGGTGTCCAGATGAGACCCGATGTGGTCATGGATCCCGCCCGCGGCTACTACATGGATCCGATGAGCCCGGTGCCACGCATGGACTATCACCCTGTCACGAAGAAACTCATCGACCATGGACTCCTTGTGGTCCTGCCGCGAGCAAGGAGTTTCGTTGTCGTGGAAGATCCACCTGATGACCTCAGCATCCAGCGCCTGCTCTTCAGCTCGCCAGACTCCTGGGGGGAGATTGATCCCGCCGACGAGGACGAGAGATTTGAAGAGGCACAGGGGCCCCTGGCCCTCGCCTACGCCGTCGCCCGCAGCGCTGACGACGCAGGTGAACCCCCAACCGAGGGCACCGAAATCAGCGAAACCCCCATGGCCGTCATCATCGGGGATGCTGACTTTATCAGCAATGAAGTGTTCGGGTTCCAGGGGAATTCGGACCTGTTCATGAACTCGGTCCAGTGGCTACTCGACCAGACGGACCTGATAAGCATCCGCCCCAAGGAGCCAGTAATGAGACAGATATTTATCTCACCGACCGAGGGCCGGATGATCTTCTACGGCAGCACCCTGGGATTGCCCCTGATCATACTGGTCATTGGCATGACGGTGTGGCTGCGGAGGAGGCATTTATAATGAAGAACTGGACGTTCCCCCTTGTCGCAGCTGTTGTCTTCTTCGCCCTCCTCGCCTACGTCGTGTGGGGAGGGTCCGCCCCCTCCCCTGAGGAGGTAGAGGCGCCGCAAGAAGAAATTAAGATCATCGCCCTGGACACGGAGGACGTCAGGGCCGTGACCATCCGGTGGAAAGACACCCCGGACCTGGCCATATCAGCTGTCGACGGTGAGCACGAACGGACGTATCAACTCACCTCGCCCTTCGAGCGTGCCACGGACCAGGAGCGAGCCCGGTTGCTGTTCACCAGTGTCGCCCAGATTAGAGCGTCCAGGATGATCTCCGAGGATGATGACGATCTCGCCGAGTACGGGCTGGATGATCCCAGCGGAGCCATCATCGTGACCCTGGCAGACGGCAGCGAAGTGACCCTCAACATCGGGGACACCAGCCCCCTGAGCCGCGCCGACGAGCCCGACCGTTACGTCAAGGTCGAAGGTGAAGACAGGATCTACCTGATGGCAGGCCTGCGGCTCGCCTTTTTCAAGGCGCCCCCGGACAAATGGCGAGACCCCGTCATTATGCGGTTGGATTCCGACGAGGTACAGATGATCGAGATCCGATCCGGCACCAGCCAATGGTCGGTCGCTCGCAGCGAGGACCCCTACGGCTGGCAGTTGATCTCACCCATAACGGCACCCGCCAGGTCCAGGGTTGCTGACGACACACTCTGGAAGATGGGCTCGATCAGGGCTGACCGTTACGAGACCGACCATCCCACTCCAGACCAGCTGCAGGAGTATGGGCTGGACGCTCCTTCTATGAGGATCGCTTTCACCAAGGAATCCGGAGAGAGCCACGCGATACTGGTCGGACTGTTCGCTGACGAGCAGGGACAACAGATGTATGTGAAAATGGAGGGACAACCCTACGTGTACGTGGTGAACTCGGCCTCCCTTGGACTGAGCGGACTGATGTCTTCGTCCGATTGGCTGGCAACCGCCGTCTTTGCCCCAGCCGCCTTCAGACAGGTCGTCTCGCTGAAGTGGGAAACCGAGGAGGCATCGCACCGGCTCGTTCGAAGCGAAGAGCACTGGCTCCTGGAGCTCCCCTCGGGTGACCAGGTGGAAGTACCCAACGAAGAAGCTGAGCCCGCTGTACGCTCCGCCCTGGCTATCGAGGCATCGAATGCCAGGGAACCGGATCAGCCCCTACCGACCCAGGCGCGCCTCGAGGTGAACTTCAGACCGTCCGAGGATGTCGATGCCCAGACCCTTGGCCTGGACATCATCGGCACAACCGGACCCACCTCCTACGGCCGGGTCGACGGATACGACTCCCTCTTCGTATTCGACATGGACCTCATCCAGATCCTCCACCAACTGTCCCAACTTGACTGACCCCC
>SKXF01000041.1 GCA_007128555.1 Clostridia bacterium
CCAGATCCGATTCTCAACGAGGTGACACGGGCCTGGGGTCCCGTTGGGATTGGGGATTGCGAAAGGCTTGTTTCGACGAATGGAATATCCTGCGTGGAACACGATAGGCGTGTATGGGTGGTGTGCAAAGAGCCAGGTCGGGGATAACAAGCGGTCCCCGAATGTGAAAAATCTGGCGAACATGTTGTGTTACAGGTGTGGTGTTATGCTATAATACTAGAGAAGGTCAGAGAACATCAAAGTGCGGGAGGTCAGTGTCCCTGCGATGGCAACGATGAGTGATGACATCGAACGGTATATTCGCAGTTTGCTGCTCAGATCGGGTAGCGGGAGCCTGGAGATTCAGCGCGTTGCCCTTGCAAGCCTTTTCCGCTGCGTTCCGTCGCAGATCAACTACGTGTTGCAGACTCGCTTTACCCCTGAGAGAGGCTACATCATTGAGAGTCGACGGGGTGAGGGAGGCTACATTCGGATCATTAAGGTTCAGGTTCACTCGCGGCAGGATCTTCTGCTGAGGATTTATCGGGCTGCATCTTCCGGCGTGACCGTTGGTGAGTTGCGCGACTACGTGGACCGGCTGAGAGAGGAATCCATCATCACGGGACGTGAGGCCCGGCTCATCCGGGTCGTCCTCGGGGAGGCAAACGGAGGTGAGCGCCTCTCTGACAAGCAGCGAGGCCAGATGCTTCAGCGGGTCATCCACATGGTACTGACTGCTTCGTCGGACAGATGATCAGACTAGGTAACGGTATTCAGGGAAGGAGAGTGTGGCCAGTGCGTTGCGAACACTGCGGCGAAAGAGAGGCCACGGTGCATATCACCACCATAAGAGACGGGGAACAGATGGATCTTCACCTATGTGGGGACTGTGCAGCCGAGGAAGGCTTTTTTGCCTGGTCGTTTGAACCCCAGTTCCCCGTACATGGGTTACTGGGAGGATTGATGGAGAAGGTCTCGGACAGCGGAACGATGTCCATGCCAAGATCGGCCCGGTGCCCGACCTGTGAGCGCACCTATCGCGAGTTCGCGCAGACTGGCTTCCTGGGATGTGTTCAGTGCTACCGGGCCTTCAACGATGCTGTTGTTCCCCTGATTAAGAAGATGCAGAGCGGTTCGGCGCACCGGGGGAAACGTCCGCGAGGCAAGGGGCGAGCCCTCAATGAGCCGGAGGATGTGCAGCCTGATATCTGTTCGCTTCGCGGCCGTCTTCAGGACGCTGTGAAGGCCGAGGAATACGAGCGAGCAGCGGAGCTGCGAGACACGATACGCGAACTGGAGGCAAAATGCGATGGCGCAGGATAACCGGCCTCTGTTCACGCGTAGACTGAGCTCATGGATGAAGGACTCGGGTGCATCCTCTGACATCGTCTTATCCAGCAGGGTGAGGCTGGCCCGGAATCTGGACACCATTCCTTTTCCCCCCAAGATGGGGCGCGAAGATGCTCTCAAGGTGCTGGACCTGGCAGAGCAGGTGACGGATCACCTGGTGAAGCGCACGGACGAGGCGTGGGATTTCTATCGCCTGGGAGACATGGAGGATCTGGACAGGTGGGTCTTGGTAGAAAAGCATCTCATCAGTCCCCAGCTGGTGAAGAGTTCGGCACTGAGTGGGTTGATTCTTCGCCAGGACGAGGCCGTGAGCATCATGGTGAACGAGGAGGACCATCTGCGCATTCAGTGTCTGTTTCCGGGCCTGAACGTGCAGGATGCATGGCAGCTGGGTGATGCGATTGATGATGTGCTGTCGGAGATAGTCAGGTACGGTTTTGACGACAAACTGGGTTACTTGACGACCTGCCCAACCAATGTAGGGACGGGGATGCGGGTCTCGGTCATGCTTCACCTACCGGGCCTTGTGATGACTGAGCGCCTGGAATCGGTGATCTCCGGGCTGAGCAAGGTCGGCTCCGTGGTCAGGGGCCTTTATGGTGAGGGCAGTGAGGCACAGGGGAACTTATTCCAGATATCTAATCGGCTGACACTGGGGTCGGATGAGGATGAGATCATAGGCAATCTCAGGGCTGTGGTAAGTGAGGTTGTGCAACGTGAACGATCAGCACGGGAGGTCGTCTATGACCGGGATCGGAAACAGCTCGAGGATCGCGTGTGTCGGGCGTACGGGCTTCTTACCAACGCGCGGTTGATGACCTCTGAAGAGGCCATCAGGTTGCTTTCGCTGTTGAGACTCGGCATAGACTTGCAGGTGATTTCGGGGTTGTCTGCGGGCGTGTTCCAGGAACTGATGATCCGAATGCGTCCATCCTTGATACAGCGCGATTCCGGGGATGTACTGGATGCTGAAGAAAGGGACGAGAAGCGAGCAGCACTCATGCGCAATGCATTGTTGAAGAGGCGGTGAAGAGCCGCTTTAATCATGGAATGGGGGTATGTTCTGTGTTTGGAAGGTATTCAGCCAGGGCTCACAAGGTGATTGTGCTCGCCCAGGAAGAGGCCAGGCGGTTGAACTATAACTACGTGGGGACAGAGCATCTGCTGCTGGGCCTGATTCGTGAGGGAAGTGGCGTTGCGGCACAGGCCCTCCAGAACCTTGCGGTTGATCTCGAAGAGGTCACGGAGGAAGTTGAGAAGATTATTGGCAAGGGTAACACGCCAGTCAGTGGTCAGATTGGTTTCACGCCCCGCGCAAAGAAGGTTGCGCTGGAGCTCGCCCCTGAGGAAGCGCGGAATATGGGCAACAACTACGTGGGTACCGAACACATATTGCTGGGGCTCATACGCGAAGATGAGGGAGTGGCGGCCAAGGTTCTGCAGAAAATGGGAGCAGACCTTGAGAAAGTTCGATCCGAGGTGGTTGAGCAGCTGGGCGGAGAGGGTGGTGGGCAGGCTCCTGCCCCCGGCAGGGAGAAGAGCAAAGGGCGTTCATCGAGAACACCTGCCCTCGATACCTATGGGCGAGATCTTAATGAGATGGCAAGGGACGGCACCCTTGATCCGGTGATCGGTAGGTCAAGGGAGATCAAGAGGGTCATTCAGATCCTGAGTCGTCGCACCAAGAACAACCCCGTGCTGATCGGAGAACCTGGGGTCGGCAAGACGGCGATTGCTGAGGGACTGGCGCAGCGCATTGTTGAGGGGAAGGTTCCCGAGATTCTCAAGGAGCGACGTGTGATCGGCCTCGACATGGGGGCCATGGTTGCCGGTTCGAAGTATCGGGGCGAATTCGAGGAACGTCTGAAACGCGTCATGGGTGAGATCAACAAGGATGGTAACGTCATTCTCTTCATCGACGAAATGCATACCATAATTGGGGCGGGAGCCGCCGAGGGCGCCATCGATGCCTCGAGCATCATTAAGCCTGCCCTGACTCGTGGTGAGATGCAGGCCATAGGAGCGACGACCATTGATGAGTACCGCAAGCATGTGGAAAAGGATGCAGCCCTGGAGCGGCGCTTCCAGCCAATCGTCGTGGAAGAGCCCTCCGTGTCCGAAACGGTTGCGATCCTGCGGGGCCTCAGGGACAAGTACGAGGCGCATCATCGAGTGGAGATCAC
>SKXF01000107.1 GCA_007128555.1 Clostridia bacterium
AAAATAAACCCAAATGTCTGGCTGCGCAAAGCAGCGAGTCCATCGTCCGATATACCATCGGTGTTCTGTCCATTCACAAAGTAAACTCCCGATGTGGGGCGATCAAGGCAGCCAAGTATGTTCAGCAGGGTTGACTTGCCGGATCCTGACTTCCCCTGAATAGCAACAAAACTTTGGGACGGCAGTTTTAGGCTGATCTCGCGCAGGGCATCAATGCGATGGTCTCCGTTGGCGTAGACTTTTCCGATTTTATCAAGATGCAGCATGTGTCATGCCCCCTGTTCCAAACGGTCACTCCATGTCCGTTGTATCCTATTGCTGGTAGTATAGCCGAGTATTATGGAGTTTCTGTGACGAATGTATTGTGATTGTGCAAACAAGGGTCCAGTGTCAAAGCGTTCGTAAATAAGGGTCAGGGCCCGCTGTGATTCTATTCCTGCATCCGAGTTGCGCTTCTTCTGACGCTTCTGTTGTTATGTGTTCTATCACCGGCAGGATCGCAGAAGCGAGAGTGCTATGCGAAGTGCTTGAATAGCTTGGTCAACTGATGGTCATACCCATCGATCGTCGTCACGAGAAATGATTGACGGGTAACACGGTTGTTTGTGGTTGAAGGCTGCGCATATCCGTGCCGGGCAAACTCCTCGAATACTGCATTCCGTATCCTGGACTGTTTGAAACTGTCCAGATTCAGAAAAGCATGGGATATGGCGTAGGCATCCTTGGTAGGTCGCCGGTTGAAAAGTGGGTCGAAATCCAGGGGCCCCTGACTTTGACAGCGGAATCGTGGCTCAAACATACAGTACGTAGGCAAGCACCGTATCCATACCCGCGCCCTGGCAGCAGAGAAACAAGGAATATTACCATTCAGAAGCCGAACGTCATCCGTATAACGAAGGCGGTGAAATGGGTTGACAAATTTTCCCGATGCTGTGGGTCCGCTGAGAACCTTCGGACCCACAGCAAGACTTTCGGGGGCGATTTAAAGATCGTAGAGGCTCTTGAACTTCCTGCGCAGGTAGTCGATGTATGGCCCTGTGTCGAGTCCCTTGCCCGTTGCCCTCTTCATCAGCTCGATGGGCTGGAACTTGGCACCGTGATCGTACACTTCTCGTTGCATCCAGTTACGCAAGATCGAAAAGTCTCCGTTGCTCCAGCCGTCACGGAGTGCGGGTTCGTCTTGTTCTGCCCTGGCCACAAGCGCTGCGGAGAAGACGTTGCCGAGAGCATACCCCTGGAATCCGCCTCCGAAATCGCGCGTCCAGTGCATGTCTTGTAGCACACCCACGGTGTCATGGGGGGGAGTGATGCCCAGGTATTGTTCCATTTTAGCGTCCCAGGCCTCGGCCAGGTGAGCAATCTCCAGTTTGCCGTGCAGGACGTCCTTTTCCAGCTCGAAGCGAAGCATCAGATGGAGGCTGTAGGTAAGTTCATCGGCCTCCACCCGGATGAGGGAGGGCTGAGACACGTTGACGGCACGGTAGAGGTCCTCGGGTGTTGCGCCGACAAACTGCGTCGGGAAGAAGGCCCGGGCGACGGGGAGGAAATACTCCCAGAAGCCCAGGGATCGGCCGACGATGTTCTCCCAGAGTCGAGATTGGGATTCGTGAACGCCGAAAGACACTGCCCGTCCCAGCTCGGGACGGCTGGTGCTGGCGTCCATCAGTGTTTGGTGCAGGTGTCCCGGCGCCCCCTGCATGTATAGTCCGTGGCCGGCCTCGTGAATACAGGCAAACAGGCAACTGCCGAGATCGCCTGGGTGAATCCGCGTGGTTATTCTCACATCGTCTGGGCTGAAGGTTATGGAGAAAGGGTGTACCGACAGGTCGTAGCGGCCCTTCTCATCGAGGTCCAGTCCTATGGCTCGCGCGGCGGCCATGCCGAGGTCGAGCTGTTTCCGTACGTCAAAATCGCCCCGCATCAGCGAGGCGCGTTTCTCAGGATCGTCGGCTTGGGCCACCTGCGCCACCAGGGGGGGTAGCACCTCTCTCAGATCATCGAACATGCTTTCCAGATCGGCAAGATCAAGGTCCGATTCCTTCATGGATACGAAGGCCTCCATGGGATTGTCTTCATGGCCAAGTATTGCAGCCTGCTCGAGGCGGAGATCGACGATGTCTTGCAGGTATGGGGCGAATATGCGGAAGTCTTTCGCCGCCCGGGCCTCCAGCCAAGCTGGACTGGCCCTGCCGGCTGCCTTTGACATGCGGAAGACCAGGTCAACCGGTATGTCTGCAGCCCGCCCATGCAGGCGCCGAACGACCCGGATCATGCTGGCTTCGTCGTTATCGTAGGGGAGAGACTCCTCGTATTGTCCGAGAGCCTCAAGGAGTTCCCCGATCTCCGCCGAGGTTAGCTTATCGTGGGCGATGCGTCGGAGGGTAGACATATGATCCGCCCGGGCCACGGCTCCTCCTCGGGGCATCTGCGTCTGTTGGTCCCAGTGAAGGACAGATATTGTTGAATGCAGATCGTCTATCTCTGCCACCAGTTCCCGGAATCGGTCCATCCTTACATTCCGCCGGCTCATCTCAATCGCTTCCTCTCCTGAGCAGCCTGACTCTGTCAGAGAACGATATTCGCTAAGTGACGGCCAACTACCTTCCTGGACAGGAGGCCTGAGACTACAGAAACGCGACCGCTTCGACCGGAGGATACAGATCCTCCGCGGAGAAGGTAGATACAGAGGGGCTCATTGACTTACACGACGTTCGCCCGCTGGGCGGCTCATGATCACGAGGAGGTACGAGAGGTATGAGAATAGCCGTAGCTGGTTTTGCCGATGAGACCTGTACGTTCTGCCTGGAACCTACAACCGAGGAGCGTTTCGAACCTGCAACTTTGAGAGGCGAGGATCTGCTGGAGAAGAACCGGGGCATACCCAACTATATCAATGGATACATCCGGGGGGCGGAGGCAGAGGGAGTAGAACTGGTGCCGTTGGTGTATGCCAAGAAGGCGCCAGGGGGATTTCAGAGCTGGCTCACCACTGCCTGTTTTGACAGGTACGCTGATGAGATAGCTGATCGACTGAGGGATGACGGACCGTTCGACGGTGTGCTTTTGGCCCTGCACGGCGCTATGGCGGTGACCGGAGTGCCGAGACCGGAGGCGGAGATTGTCCGTCGCGCTCGAGCTGCGGTGGGTGATGACGTACCGATCATGGTGACGCTGGATCTTCACGCCAATGAAGATCGTGAGATGGCCGAGGTGGCCGACGGCGTCTTCGTCATAAAGACCTATCCTCACGTGGATACTCAGGAGACCGGTGAGGAGGCAGCCCGCCGCCTGATCCAGACGATCCGGGGAGATATCAACCCCGTAGTCGCCTGCAAGCATCCGGGTATTGTGTCAGCGAGCATCTTCCAGGCCACATCCTACCAACCGATGAAGGATCTTCTTGAACGCTGCCGGGAATGGGAGGAGCGTGAGGAAGATCTCCTGTATCTGGCCGTGGCGCCGGGATATGCTTATGCCGACGTTCCGGACATAGGAATGTCGGTCTGGGC
>SKXF01000339.1 GCA_007128555.1 Clostridia bacterium
GATGCCGCCTCCGTCATCGGGGCCGTCGCAAACCTTGTTGCCTGGGTCGGTCTTGCTGCCCTGGGAGCCGGGGCCTGGTTTCGCCGATACGTCAGGGAGAAGGGGCACGAGCCCGGAATTACTCCGCCTGTCGCCTCTGGATCCCGGGCCCATCGGATCCCTGCGGGCAAGAGCAAGGCGACGACGGCCAGCCGGGTGTTTTCCCTACTGCGCGCTGATCTTCGTTCGACTCTGCGAGATCCTCTCCTGCTGATGCCGGCCGTGGTGCCCGTGCTCCTGGCCCTTTTCGTACACTACGCGGTTCCCTGGATGCGAAGTGAGCTCTTGCTTCACTGGGCCATCGATATTGCGCCCTACTACGATGTCGTCACGTCGGTGTTCATCCTTCTCATACCCCTGGTTACCGGTGCGGTCGTGGGGTTCATGATCCTGGATGAGCGAGACGAGGGCACCCTTGTCCAGCTGTCGGTCAGTCCCCTGGGAAGAGCCGGGTACCTGGGATACCGCATGGCCATGCCGGCCGTCGTCGGTTTCCTCATGGGAACGGCTGCGGTCCTGCTCACGGCTCCACTTCCGATTGCTCCGGGTAGAATCATCGCCGTGATGCTCGTGAGCTCGATCAAGGCACCGCTGATGGCCCTCTTCCTGGGTACGTATGCTCCGAGCAAGGTGGAGGGAATCGCCCTGAGCAAGGTGGCCAATGCCCTGATCCTGGTGCCCATCGCGGCATACTTCATTCCGGGGCGCTGGGAGCTGGCGATGCTCCCCTTTTCTCCCTACTGGGTCATGAGGGCGGTACAGGTCGCTGCAGGGCCAGCATCCCTCTTTTACAGGTACGTCGTTCTCACGGCAGCTGTCAATCTGCTCTGGCTCGCGGTTCTGTCCCGTTCCTTCAGCCGGCGGGCTGCCTAGGCTGCTTGGGTCAACCGCAGCACGAGTCCATCACGGGCTCGTGACGAATCTACCCATGGGACGCTCACGCCTGTTGCCATTGCGAACCTATCCTGGACCCTGATAAACAGGGGAACGGGAAGAAGGAGCGAACAGTATAACAGGTTCCAGGATTCATCCAGGCACTCCGTGGCTATCGGCTGTGATCGATAAAGACTCAGGGAGCTCTCGATCTCCTGGCTGATGGTAGCGACCCTGCTGCGATCCGTTATCGCGTGACTCCGTATCGGTTCGCGGGGGATCAGCAAAACAGAGTGCAACGGAGACGAAGCAGGCCAGGACGCAACAGAAAGGGAGTTCCCATGGACCTCCGGATTGACCGAGTAAGTAAACAGTACCGGGGCGGACTATGGGGGCTCAGGGACTTCAGCCTCCGGCTGGGGCCCGGAGTCCTTGGCCTGGTAGGACCCAACGGGGCGGGAAAATCAACCCTGATGCGCATCCTTGCTACCACGACCCGACCTACCCAGGGCACCGTCACCTGGAACGGGACCGATGTACTCCGGAATCCCGATGCCCTCAGGCAGGTGCTGGGCTATCTCCCACAGGACTTCGGCGTATATCCGAACCTCAATGTGGTGGAGTTTCTCACCTATCTTGCTGCGGTCAAGGGCCTGGACCGCAGGCAGGCGAAACAGCGCATAGATGAACTGGTCCAACTGCTGAATCTGGCGGGTGCCGCCTACCGACCCATCGGCAGCTTCTCCGGGGGGATGCGTCAGCGAGTCGGTATCGCCCAGGCACTGTTGAACGATCCCGAGGTGCTGATCGTCGATGAGCCGACGGTAGGGCTGGATCCCGAGGAGCGTGTCCGCTTCCGACACCTCATCGCGCATAGGTCTGGAGACCGCATCGTCCTGCTTTCCACTCACATCGTCTCGGACGTGGCCGCGGTGGCCACCCATATCGCACTCATCAACGAAGGCCGGCTGATCTGGCATGGCCTGCCAGAGGAGATGCTTCACACTGTGACCGGAAAGGTGTGGGGTTCGGTAATACCTGGCAGTTCACTGGTCGAGGTCAGCAGCAAGCACCTGGTTGCCAATACCACCCGGCGCGCAGACGGCATCCTGGTCCGTATCGTCAGCGATACCCGTCCCTGCCCATCTGCTGAGCGTCTCCCGGCCAACCTCGAGGACGCTTACCTGTACTTCATTAATCGATGCCAGGATGATACCTCGTGAACACGATCAGCCATCTCGCCCTGGCAGACTTTCGAGAGCGCGTTCGGGGATTCGGTTTCCTGGTCACAGTGGCCCTCGCAGCTTTCTTGGGCTACCAGGTCATCAACGGCTTCTTCACCCTGCGGCTGGGCAACTACCGCGGCGTCTACAACGCCGCCTGGATCGGCACCCTTATGGCCGTGACCCTCGGCTTCTTCATAACACTCATCGGCTTTTACCTGGTGAGAGGAAACGTCCAGCGGGATCGCCACACGGGTGTTGGGCAAATCCTGGCCGCGGCGCCCCTGCGGAACATCGATTACGTGATGGGCAAGTTCCTGAGCAATGCAGCGAGCCTCCTGGTCATGGTGGGCATCATGGCCCTTGCTGCTTTTATCATGCTCCTGATCCACGGCGAGGATCGGACCCTCGACCTGTATCAGCTGGTCATGCCCTTTCTCTTCTTTTCCGTCCCGACAGCCCTCGTGACGGCCGCAGTGGCCCTTTTTTTCGACTGCACTCCCTACCTGCGCCATTCACCGGGCAACGTGATCTATTTCGTTCTCTGGTTGTTCGGCAGTCCCCTGGTCATCACCGGCCTGGTGGGCATGTCGGCCATAGAGCGCGGCATGACCGTAGCCCTCAGGTCGCAGGGTACAACCTACCAGGGAGGAATCGTCCTCGGGGCCCTGGGCCCGGGCGAACTCCAGACCTTCCTGTGGACGGGCTTTGATGGGTCGACCCTGGCCGCATCTCGTTTTGTCTACGTGGCGGTAGCCGTGTTGCTGGCCGCCCTTTCATTGCTCACCTTTGATCGATTCGACAGCGAAGGTTTTCGCGGCTCACCCTTCCAGGGTACCGCGTGGACTCAGCGGTTGGTCGCTCGCCTTTTCACCACCGGGTCAGCCCGATCTGAGGAACTGCCCGTGCAACCGCGGGGAAATGGCCTGTCCCCCGTTTCGCAGACCACCAGCGCAATCGGCCTGTTCGGGGCGCTGGTCAGAGCCGAGATCAGACTCCTCCTGAAAGGACGTTCGCTTCCCTGGTATGTCGTGACGGCCGGTCTATTTCTTGCCTCGCTGCTCACTCCCCTGGATGGCGTGCAAAGTTGGGTCCTGCCCGCCATCTGGCTCTGGCCGTTGGTGCTCTGGTCGGAGATGGGGGTGCGCGAGACCCGCTACCGGGTCTACGAGATCCTCTTCAGTTCTCCATTTCCCGCCCAGCGCCAGCTGCTGGCGACCTGGGCCGCCGGGGTGCTACTGGCAATGGCCCTGGGCAGTGGGGTGCTCGTGCGAATGATCACAGAATCGCAGCTGCTTCCCGGCTTCCTGGCCGGATCTCTCTTTATCCCTTCCCTGGCCCTCCTGCTGGGCGTTGTTGGCAAGGC
>SKXF01000288.1 GCA_007128555.1 Clostridia bacterium
ATACCTGAACTTGGATGCCGGGAAGATGATTGCTGGATTAGCCTTCAACACAGTCCGAAGCACCGTCCCCGGTGAGCAAATACATACTGCTTGCAGAACATGAAATACTACTCATCAAACCCTGCTCAATACAGGGAAGAGCACCAGGATAAGCATAACGCAAGACGTTACGTCCATGGAGGCGATCAATGTCTGTGCCCATGAAGAGATGGCTTACCATGAAGTGGACCGAATTGCAGGGTCATGTAGATGAGAAGGTTGCTGTTCTACCCATCGGATCGGTGGAGCAGCACGGGCCCCACCTGCCGCTGGGAACCGATTCGCTCATCCCGGTCGGCCTGGCGGACCGGCTGGCGGCGTCAGCACCAAACCTGGCAGATCGGTTGATCATGATGCCTCCCGTCTATCATACCTACGCCAAACACAGTGATTTCTGGCCTGGGACCCTGAACCTCGATGGGGATACCCTGATCAGCTTCGTGCGTGATGTGTGTCAGAATACCTTCAGGCAGGGCATAACCCGGGTGATGGCTCTCAATGGACACATGGAGAGCGTACAGTTCATTCTCGAGGGTGCCCGGAAAGCCCTGGAGGTCTATCCAGAAGCACGGTTCTTCCTTATCAACTGGTGGGACCTGGTACCAGATGATCTGATCGACGATCTCTTCGGGGATCGCTGGCCCGGATGGGAAATGGAACACGCGGCGCTGACAGAGTCATCCCTGATGATGGCTCTGTATCCTGACCTGGTCCTGCAGTCCGATCTGCCCAGTGACCGTCCACCTGAGCATTTGCCCTTCACCGTGCTTCCCGAACCGCCTTCGGTGAGACCCCGTTCCGGATCCTACGCAGACAGCCGGGGGGCGTCGGCAGAAATCGGAGAGCGGCTGGTGGCAGAGATCACTGCAGGTATTTTGAGGGCTCTGCAAGACCATATCCTTGTAATGGAGGCGCCATCGGGAGGAGGGGACGATACATGAGCGGTTCTGAGCTCTTCTGGCAGTCGGGCACCTGGCTGTTTTTCGTGGGACAGCTGGCGGTAATGGTCCTGGTCGTCTGGCTGTATTTCGCTCAGGGCAAGGCCGAACAGAGAGCCATCGAGAAAGCGCGCAAAGACAGTAGCGGTGAGTGATCAGGTAGGAGGGAGTGGGTTGATATGGATGCTGGTATGATCACCTTTGGCGTGTACCTTCTCGGTATCCTGGCCATGGGGATCTATTTGATGCGGCAGGTGGAGTCCTACAACGACTTTATCATCGGTGGTCGTCGATTCGGAGCATGGGTGTCATCCTTTTCGCTCATCAGCTCCTATATGAGCGGATACACATATACGGCGGCCCCGGGCCTCGGCTACACCAGTGGCTATTCGGCACTGTGGTGGGCGAGCGGGGATGCTCCCGGCAACGCCTTAAGTTTCGGGGTTCTGGCCCGCCGCCTGAGAAAATACTCAGAGATGCTCGAAGCCATAACAATCCCGGAGTTCTACGAGCGGAGGTTCAAGTCCCCGGTCCTGCGCATGGTGTCGGCTGCCATCATCGTGGTCCTGGTGGGAATGCATCTGACGGCGCAGTGGCAGGCCTCAGGCATTCTTCTGAGTGTCACCTTTGGAACCGAGTACCTGACAGGCCTGATCATCGGTGGGATCGTGGTACTGACCTATACCCTGCTGGGTGGGTATGTGGCCGTGATGTACACCGATTTCATCCAGGGAATTGTGATGTTCATCGGTTCGCAGATCCTGTTCTGGACTGCCCTTTCCTATGTCGGAGGCTTCGGTGCCTTCAACGATCAGCTGGCGAACGTCGATCCCCAGCTCGTGACCCCGTGGGGCCCTGGAAACCAATATCTCGGTGCCATGGCCATCATCTTCCCAGTTGCGCTGATCCTGATGGGTTGCTTCGGATACCCACATATCACCGTCAGGCATCTTTCCCTGCGCCGTCCCAGTACGGCCAGGAAGGCAATGTTGATTACCTGCATCCTCGTGGTGCTCTTCAGCTTTGCCTACTACCTCACTGGGGGTTTGGCCCTGACCATCCTCGGCGAGGGCCTGGAAGATGTCGAACAGGCCGGGGTCCTTCTCTGGTTTGCCTTGCTTCCGCCGGTCATCGCCGGCATCTTAAGCTCCGCCGCGATTGCGTCAATCATGTCGACCGCGGACTCCTTTCTGATCTTGCTGGTCACCACCGTGGGGCACGACGTTCTCTATCGTTTTGTCTCGCCTGACGCTAGCGAGGAGAAGAGGACCATGTGGGCCCGGCTGCTGGTGGCGGTCCTGGGTGTGATCACCTTCATCATTGCTATCAACCCTCCCGGGCTGGTGTTCACCATCGTCATCTTCGCGATGGGTGGAATGGGCCTCGCCTTCGGAGTCCCTAACCTGTTTGGCGTCTACTGGAAGAGAACGACGGCCTTTGGAGTGCTTCTGAGCATGGTTCTATCTCTGTTCATCTACGTTGGGGGTACCCTTGGCAACTGGGATCTTCTCGGCTTCAATCCCTTCGTTCTCGGTCTGATCGTGGGCGTGGTGGCGATCATTGTCGGATCGCTACTGACCACTCCACCGCCCGTCGAGGAGTTTGACGAGGCGAGTGAGTTCACGGATCTGCCCGAGGAGGTCATCGGTGGAGCGTCGACGGTCACCTCCTTTGAGGCGACCAACGCTCTCACCTTACTGAGCAGCAGGCAAACGAGTGGTCCGCCGCTCCAGGTCGCAGACGTCCCTTCGGATGATTGAGGTGCGATAAATGACGGTCCACTGCTTTCCGGTTAACCAGAGACAGCTGCCTTCCGCCGCCCTCTCTGGAGCGGAGGTTGCAGACAGGATCGGCACCTTGTTATATCCGCACTGGCTTCTGGAGGTCGGGATGAGGCTGAAACCGCCCCTGATCCGGGAGCTCCGCCGCAGGCATCACGTTGTGGTGGATGGGATTACTGGAACGATCCAGATCCTCAGCGAGCCCATAGACACCTTTGTCGACGTACCCACAGGGGATGTTGCCTGGGTGCCCTTTGGCATTCCACTGAAGAGCATTGATCGGGCAAGAATCAGGCAGAACTCCCTCGCCCACGTCTCTCGCCGGATGCGGAACTGGGCCCATATCAGGCTCAACGATGAATCGGTGTCTGTGCTGGTAAAGGCCATCGACGTATACGAGGTTTCCTTTGCAGGTACTACGTGCTCCATCGCCCTGGACACGTTCTCAGGCAGCTACGGTCTTCTCCCTGAGGTGGGAAAGGGGGCGTCAGTGAGGGATCTCCTGCAGGGGCTCGCACCGGCGGAGGATCCGATTGCCACGGGGGTGCTCACTCGGTGAACTGAGGGGATTCATCAACCGATCGGCCTGCCGGGGAGGTTAAAGGCGTCGCCTCCTTGCAGGCCGCTCCATCTTTAATTCTCGCGGGGGCAGAGCACTTGTGGGGTTCACCAACAGCAAGGGAGTCAGTGCAATCCGTTTTCAGGGTGATCCTCTTCTTCGTGGAACCACAGGATC
>SKXF01000171.1 GCA_007128555.1 Clostridia bacterium
ACGACCACCAGGTCTCCGGGATCGCAGCCCAGCTTCAGGAACTCGACCGCCGTCTGGCCGGTGCTACTGGCCACGACGACATGCGCGATGTCCTCTCTCTTTTTCGCCTCCAGGGCCAGTGCCAGTGTCTCCTGGGTGTTCTTTGCACCCTATCGGTCGAAATAGATCATCTCGTACTCACATCTGACCACAACGGAAGCGCTCCCTCGCCAAGAACCCATCCATCCTACAGCGCCAGGCAGTACCCCTTCCGGTTCCGACCTGGAAGTGCAGCATTTCACCCACCTACCGGGTTCTTCAACCGGAGCTGTATTCCTCAGTCACCTGGCTCCGCCTCCCGGGATCCCACGCAGAAGTGTCTCCGCGGTTCGCCGTCCACCTGTCAGATCCCCGTGGCCGGCCAGGTCCATCGGAAGAACCTGGCTGGTCCCCAATGCCCATGGGGGCAGGATATTGGGGCGGGGAATGAGAAGCTGATGGTGCTTGCTCGGGTGAGGCAACCTGGGACAGTAGCGCCCGGGCTGAATACAGGCAAACACGCGCATCATACTGGTGCGCAGGCAGTCGGTTGAGCAGGCATGGGCGGTGAGGAGTGGCACCACTTGAGCTATACCAGGAGGAACATCCTGAAAATAGGTGCGCTGGCCTTCCTCTGGCTGGCCCTGGGTGGACTTGGGAGATACGTCGTGCGCCTGTTTCGCCCTGCGCAGGTTGATGAGAACGAAGAGGATGCACCGCCGAAGCGAGTTGAGGAGACGAGACCGGAGCCCACTCCAAGGGAGGAACCAGAGGAGAACGAGGACCCGGAAGCGGGTCAGGGATGGATGAGACCCCTCGGAGACACCGGGGCGATGGTCAGCCTCTTTGGGCTGGGCGGAGGAGGGATCATCGCCAGGGTGGCAAGGAAGGATGACGCGGTGGCCCTGGTCAAAGAGGCACTGGATCTCGGTGTGAACTTCATCGACACCGCACCGACGTATGGTGACAGGACCAGCGAACTGCACATCGGCGAGGCGATCCGCGGCCGGCGCAGGGAGGTGTTCCTGGCCACCAAGACCCTGGACCGCACCTACGATGAAACCATGCGGCTCTTCGAGGGAAGCCTGGAGAGCCTGCAGACCAGCTACGTTGATCTATACCTGGTCCACGGGATCCGGGACGAGGAAGATGCCCGGGCGGCCCTCCAACCCGGAGGGGCGGTCCAGGCCCTGAAGGAACTGCAGCAGGAGGGTTCGGTGCGCTTCATCGGGTTGAGCGGACACCGGGATCCAGCGCCGCTGCGCTTCATGCTGCAACGCGAGGAGTTTGACTGCGTGCTTATCCCCTTGAACCCGGCGGAGGTGCATTTCCGGTCCTTCAAGGACGATCTGCTGGGCTTTGCTAGTGACCAGGGCATAGGGGTCGTCGCCATGAAAGTCCCCGCGTACGGTCGACTGCTGGGGGACACATTCTCCATGCCCCAGCTACTCAGGTACGCGGGCTCGCTGCCTATCAGTACCGCGATCGTGGGGCTAGCGTCCCTGGAGGAGCTGAGAGAGAATGTGCAGGTGTGCCGGGATCTCACTCCCTACACCCCCCGGGAGATCGCCCACCTTGAGAAACGGGCTGAGCCTCTTCAGGAATCCGCAAACTTCTTCAAGACAGAATGGTGAAGATCTGCAAAGTGAATCGCAAGTAAGATGACCGTTGGAATCAGAGAAAGAAAACTCAGCGGGAGCTGGATAAAATGACGATCCAGGACCTGGGGTAGTCTCAAGCGTCGCTTTCGCGAAACCCAGAGAAGGAATCTGCCTGGCAGAAACAGAGGTCAGGTGTTGACCCCTGTTTCGTCATCGCTTTTCATTGCTCAATGCGCTTAACACCAGGGAGCATGACATCCGGGTCGATTTTGACATCGATCAAGGCCGGACCCTCTGAGGATAAGGTCCGATCCAGGGCTTCATCCAGTTGATCATCCTGCTCGACGGAGGTTCCCATGGCTCCAGCACTTCGAGCAAACGCAGCAAAATCCGGATTGACAAAGTCTACCCCATAGTAGGGGTATCCGTCCCGCTTCTGCTCTTTCTTAATATTCTTCAGGCAATCATCGTTGAAGACAATCACCTTCACATTGATATCTTCCCTAACAGCCGTCGTGAAGTCGGCCATCAGCATGCCAAACCCGCCATCGCCGGTGACACACACCACCTGCCGATTGGGTTCAGCCATGGCTGCGGACAGGGCCGCCGGAAGGCCAAAGGCCATACTCGCCATAGATGCAGACATCAAGGTAAACTGCTCTACGACGGGAAAATATCGGTAGAACCAGTACGTGTGATCGCCAACATCCACCGTCACGATCGCATCGTCGTCAAGATGATCCTTCAAAGCCTGGATCACTCGCCTGGGGTGAACAAATCCTTCACTCTCTACCGGTTCATCCCGCTCTGCCATCCATCGTTGGCGGGCCTGGGTCACTAGGGCCTTCATCCGGTAGGACATCTCCCTTTCATCGATCTTCGGAAGTAGGGCCTCCAAGCTGGCTCCAACGTCTCCCACCAGGCCCAAGTCTACGGAGAAGTTACGGCCCAACCGAATAGGATCGTGGTCAATCTGCAGAATGGGGACATCCCCGAGCAGATTTCGCTGGCGAAAGCCGGTGCCGAGTACAATCAGGAGATCCGCCTCGGCTAATACGGGCGGCGCATGGGGATTTCCAATGGACCCCAACACCCCCAGGGCTCTCGAGTCGCCCTCGGGGTAAACGCCTTTAGCCCGGGATGTGGTGGCAAGGGGTGCATCCAGTTTGGAGACAAAGTCAGCCAGTAACTTCCCATAGCGGCGGGAACCCCAGCCGGCAAACACAGCGGGATGCTCAGCACGATTAATCATGGCAGCTGCCCGGTCGAGGTCTTGGCCATTGGGGACCATCCGGGGGTTAAACATCCGTGTGCTCTTGTCCCAGGTCTCGTCGACCGCTGGAGCCGCCAGGGTATCGGTAGGTATACTCAATACTGACACACCGGGGGCTCCGTAGGCAGCCTTCACGGCCATGCCAAACAGACGAGGCAACTGGGAAGGTATGGCTAGGGTTTCAGCAAAGGCAGCAAAGGACCTGAACATCTCAATCTGGTCAATCTCCTGAAAGCTTTCACTGCCCAGATACACACCGGCAACCTGTCCGACCAGGGCAAGGACGGGGGCCCGGTCCGTCGTTGCGTCCATGAGCCCAGTGATGAGGTTGGTGGCTCCGGGACCAGCAATGGATAGGCACACCCCCAGTTCCCCTGTCAACTTCGCATGAGCGCTGGCCATAAAGGCTGCCGTCTGCTCATGGCGGGTCATGACTAAGTCAATATCTGTGTGCTGACGTAGGGCCTCCACCAGAGGCAAGTTGGAATCCCCAGGGATTCCATAAACTCGAGTCACGCCGATCTCCACCAGTTGCTGAACCAGAACCTCTGCCACCTTCGGACCCTCAACATCCACATCATCACCCATTGGGACAAAGGCAGACTTGGGAGCTCCACAAACCGGACACGTATAATCCCCTGGCAATGCGTCAAAGGAAGTACCTTCCTTCTTCTCATCATAGACCCAGTTGCAAACGGAGCAGCGCATTCGCATGGTTCATCGCCTCTTCCCGATACATTATGTTTCAGCTATGTTTCCCCAACACGCCCCTCATTTTCTTGGAAGGACTTTGTCGTATGAGGGGGATCATCTTTAGTATGTAGCATATGCTATCAATTGGTAAGGTCGGTTGCTCACGGCCCACAGGGATAAGGCGCAAAGGACATTGCATCGGATTCGCAGGTAAGCACGTGAACGCCCTGGAACACATCGCCGACGACATCGAGGAAATCAATGAGGATGCACAGAGTCGTCTCTATCCTGCGTCTCATGGCCTACTCCAGTATGGTCATCGCCCTCTCGCTGGTCGCGATGACGCCCAGGAAGACGTAAGCCACCGATCACGGGTGGGAGAGAAAGCCTCATCTCACCCCGTTTTCCCCAATGGAGGTCACCCGACAGGACCGATGCACCAACCCGTCCCGGGCACTGTCCCAGATCGACAGGGCAACCCCCGCCTTTCTTCCATGGTTCTCAACGGTGGAATGTCCACCGTCGCCCGCGCCCTCTCCCCTGGGACCATCCCCTTACAGCTGCAATAGCTCCTTGGGGTATGCGTGCAAGATCTCGCAGCCACCCTTCGTAACCAACACGCTGTCCTCGATGCGCACGCCACCCCATCCCTCCAGGTAGATTCCTGGCTCGATGGTCACCACCATGTTGGGTTTCAGGACTTCCTCCGAGTCCCCTCCCACCAGGGGAGGTCCTCCCAGGCCGTGGCCCAGGCTGTGGGTGAAGAACGCTCCGTACCCGGCCTCCTCGATGACCCGGCGCGCCGCCCCATCCACGTCGGCACAGGGGACCCCCGGCCCACAGGCCTCGATTCCCGCCAGCTGGGCCTCCAATACGATATCGTAGACCTCCCGCACCTTCTCAGAGACCGGGCCAAACACCTGGGTCCTGGTGGCATCAGAGGGTTGACCGTGGAAGTTGGGGCCCATGTCGATCTTCACCAGGTCCCCCTTCTCCACCCTCCGCCCCGTCAGGGGTGCATGGGCCATGGAGGATCTGGGGCCGGTGGCCACAATGGTCGGGAACCATGACCCATCGGAACCCAGCTGACGCGCCGTGAAGTCCAGGCGGGCACCTATCTCCAGCTCGGTAACGCCCACCTCCAGGGTGGGGATCACCTGGTGCATGGTGACATCGAAGATCGAACAGGCCTCGCGGATCAACTCGATCTCCCAGGGCTCCTTGACAGCCATGAGCTGCCGGACCAGTCCCGGGGTCGGCCTCCACGTCACGTCATCTCCCGCGGCCGTCCTGAGCATGTCCATGGTCAGGACAGTGAAGGAACCCGGATCAAAACCGATACAGGAACAGCCCGCCAGTTCCTCGACGACCCTGCTGAGTCCTCCCTCCCACGGAAGGATCTCCACCCGGCAGGCCTGGGCCTCCTCCAGGGCCTGCAGGTATTCCGTCGACCCCGTCAACAGGACAGTATCTGCCTCCCCCACGACGAGGTGGCATCTGGCCCCCGAGGGAAACCCCGTCAGGTACCGTATGTCGCCGGCACCGGTGACCAGAGCGGCGTCCAACTCCAGGTTCGCCAACTGTTTCCCCAATCTCTCCTGTCGCCTCCGGTACGTTTCCTCCTCCCGCCCCTTCTCTGCAGCGGCTGCGTGGCGGTAGAACATCGGCTTGTCATTCATCGGCTCACATCCCTTTCCATAGAACCATGAAGCCCCGCGCGGTCGGATGCCCCATCCGTCCAGCCCGGGTCCCCGTCCTTTCCCTCTTCCAGCTCATCATACCGCATTAGCGACGCTTCCACATTGGAGCTTATGCGAGATCGGGGAACCGGCGAGTTAGCCGCAGGGTTTCCGGACCCATCCATGGAAATAGTTGTTTCTGGCATAGACCGAGGCTGTTCCGCTGAAGGGGGGAAGGGTGGTGCCGAGAATTCCAGCCCACGGGCTCGCCGTGCTCCTGCTCGGTGCAGTATCCCAGGTCAGCCAGGTGATTCTGCTGCGCGAGTTCCTGGTCGTGTTTCACGGCAACGAGCTGTCCATCGGCCTCATCCTGGCCGCCTGGCTGCTGTGGGTCGGCGCAGGCAGCCACCTGGGCGCGTTCCTGGCTGAGCGGGTCCACGGCCCCCAGGTTCTCCTCGTCCTGAGCTCAGTGGGGCTGATGCTGATACTACCCATCACCGTGGTACTGGTGCGGAGGCTGCGAGACTTCTTCGACATCTTCCCCGGGGCCTATCTCTCCCTGGCTGACATGGCCCTATCCTGTTTCCTGCTGGCGGCGCCGGCCTGCCTTCTCCTCGGTGCCCAGTTCGTGCTGCTCTCGAGGGTCTGGCGGGAACGAGACCAGGCCGAGGATACCTCGGGTGCTGAGAAAACATACATTGGCGAGGCAGCAGGTACCGTGCTGGGGGGCATCCTCTACACCTTCGTCATGGTGCATACCCTGGGCTCCCTGCAATCGGTGGTCCTGTCAGGATCTCTCATGCTCATGGCCGTGTTCCCCATGATCCGGGTCAGGGGTCACCCTGGGAAGGCCGCTTTCCCCCCGGCCCTGGTACTGGTGGGCATCCTGGCCGTCGCCCTGTTGTCCTTTCCTTTCCTGGAGCGCGCCGAAGACTGGGCCTACCAGGCACAGTGGGAGTCCTTTTCACCCCAACACCAACTGGTGCAGACGCACCACTCCAAGCACGGGGTCATCTCGGTGGCCCAGCGGGAGGACCAGTACAGCTTCTTTCAGAGCGGACACCTGGTCTTCACAGCCGCCGGCCCCGAGACTGCGGCCCCGGGCATGGAGGAGCAGGATGCCGTGGATTTTGCCCACCTTGCCATGGTGCAGCACCCCAGCCCCGGTCAAATCCTGCTCATCGGCGGAGGCCTCCGGGGGGTGCTCAACGAGATCCTCGAGCACCCGGTGAAACAGGTGGACTACGTGGAGCTGGACGAGGTCCTGACGGAGGCTGCCAGGCCGTATGTCTCCATGCGGACCCAGGAGGCCCTCACCGATCCCCGGGTACGCCTGGTTCACGGCGATGGCAGGCTCTTCGTGAAGGCAGCACGGCAGGCCTATGACCTGATCATCGTGGACCACCCTGACCCCTTCACGGCGAAGGCAAACCGCTACTACACCCAGGAGTTCTTCCGCGAGGCCCGGGACCTTCTCCGGCCGGACGGGGTGTTCATCACCGCGGTCGGCTCCACCCCGAGCCTTCGCGGCACCGCCATCGCCAACCGCAACACCACCCTGTATCACACCCTCAACAATGTGTTTGCCCACGTCCTCTTGACGGGGGACCGGTCCATATCCTTCTTCGCTTCCGATGAGCCAGAGCAGATCTCCGTTGATGCCGAGATCCTCTCCGGGCGCTATATCGATCGCTGCGTCGCCTCCGCGGTATTCTCACCGGCCCGCTACCACACCCTGCTGGAAGAGACGCATCTTCAGAGGGTCAACTGGGTGGTCAGAAACCACGGGCGCACCGCGGGAGCCCACCTGCAGGGTCCCGGTGCCATTCCGCCCTTCCCCGGCACCCCGGGGGAACAGGCCGAGCGTGAAGCTGATCTGCCCGGCGTCGAGGAAGCATACTTTATCAATTCTGACGTCCGGCCCATCGGCTACTTCTACACCCTGGTATTCTGGGAGGACCTCACGAGGGACGATCCGGTCTTCTCGCTGCAGCAACTTCTCCGCATGGAACCTGGGTGGGTTCTGCCTATCGCCTGTGTCCCCCTGCTCTTGGCCCTGGGTCTGAGATGGGTCCCAGGGGGAGCCGGGCGGCGACGGGCCGTCAACTTCGCCGTCCTGTTCACCGTCTTCACCACCGGGCTTTCTACCATGATCCTCCAGGTGGCCCTGCTGTTGTCCTTTCAGAGCATATACGGGTTCGTGTACGAGATGGCGGGGTTGATCACGGCGATCTTCATGGGGGGGCTCGCCCTCGGCGCCTACGGCTCCCACCGTTACGTAGGTGACAAGACGAACCTGCGAACCCTGGCCATCGTCCAGGCCTTCATGGCAGTGTTGGCCGTGGTCATCGCCGTGGCCCTCCCCTGGGCTGCCGCCCTTTCATCACCCACCGCGGTGTTCCTGTTATTCTCGATCGTGACCTTCGCAGCGGGCCTGGCAAACGGCGTGGACTTCCCCCTGGCCGCGGCCTGCTACCTGGCCCTGCATCGGCGCGTCGAGAGATCTACCGGAACCGTTTACGGCGTAGAATTGTTTGGGGCCTGTGCCGGCGCCATCGGTGCCAGTGTCGCCGTGGCACCGATCCACGGTATCGTCGCCTGCTGCCTTTTGGCAGCCATTGCGAGCGGTACGGCCTGTGTGGTAATCCTGTTATCAGGAGGGAGTCAACGTCATGTCCGAGAGGGAATCAGCGAGGGATACCATGGACAGGCGGACATTTCTTAGGGGCTGTGGGGCCGGCGTCTGCTACCTTCTTCTTGCCGGTCTCCCCGGCTGCAGTCCGCAAAGAATGAGCCCGGAAGAACCGGGGATACAGCAGCCCGCGAAAACCGTGTTTGAGCAGAAGAAGGGCTTCGTGAGACCCGTACCCTCCCCATGGTTTTCCGATCTGGGCCAGGGGAACATCCGGTGCACACTGTGCCCCAGGCAGTGCACCCTGGCCGACGGCGAGCGATCTTTCTGCCGGGTCAGGGAAAATCGCGGGGGAACGGGGTATACCCTGGCCCACGGAAACCCGGCGTTACTGCAGGAGGACCCCATCGAACGCAAACCCTTCTTCCACGTGCTGCCCGGCAGCCGGGCCCTCTCGATCTCAACGGCCGGATGCAATCTTGAGTGCAAGTTCTGCGAGGTATGGGATATGGCCCTGGAGCACCCGGAGAACGTCTATGCCCACGATATGCCCCCGGAGAAGGTCATCGAGCTGGCTGAGCGATCCGGGGTGGGCTCCGTAAGCTATGCCTTCGGGGAACCAGTGATCTTTTTCGAGTACATGGCTGAGGTTGCGGCCCTCGCGAGGGAGGCAGACCTGCTCAACCTGTTGCACACTGCCGCGTATATCCGTCCCGAGCCCCTGGAGGCACTCCTTGGGACCATCGATGCAGTAAACGTTGACCTGAAGGGGTTCGAGGAGGCCTTCTACCGCGATGTCACAGGTGGCGAACTGGGCCCGGTGCTGGATGCCCTCGTGATGCTGAAGGACGCGGGCGTCCACATCGAGATCACCAACCTTCTCATTCCCAGTCTGAACGATGACATGGAACAGGTGCGGAACATGTGCGAGTGGATCGCAGGGAAACTGGGCCCCGGGGTGCCGCTGCACTTCACCCGCTTCTACCCACTGTATAAGCTGTCGGAGCTGCCCAGGACACCCGTCTCCACACTGGAACAGGCCCGGAGCATCGCCCTGGAGACAGGGCTCCATTTCGTGTACATTGCCAGGGTCACCGGCCACGAGGGAGAAGACACCTTCTGCCCGGGCTGCGGGGAGAAGATCATCGACCGCATGGGATTCGTGATCGCCGAGATCCGCATGGAAAAGGGCCGATGCGCCCACTGCGGTACGGGGATCCCCGGCCTGTGGACCGAATGAACCCTTCCGACCCACGATCAGGTCCTTTGCCGGAAGCGCTGCAGCTGCTGCAGGGATCGTTCGTCCAGGTGGGTCAGCCCGGCCTCCTCTGCCCATTCCATGGCCTCGATGAACTCCTGGGGGGTGATGGCCCGGGCGATGCGCTCGTACTCGAAGGCCCGGTATTCCACCCGGTACTGGGCCATGATGTTCACGTAGGTGTCCGTGGAGAGGTGTTCGGCTACCCAGTGGACGAATTCCCGGGTGCCGGCCACCCGGTTGGGCATGACCAGGTGGCGCACCATCAGTCCGCGCCGGGCAATGCCCCGTCCATCGCACACCAGGTCTCCGACCTGGCGGTGCATCTCTACCAGGGCTTTCTGGGCCCTTTCGGGGTAGTCATAGGCCTCTGCATCGTTATAGCGCTCGGCTTCCCCACCGTCCATGAACTTAAGGTCCGGCAGGTAGATGTCCACGATGCCCTCCAGTATCCTCACGGCCTCCAGGTGCTCGTAGCCGCTGGTGTTGTAGCAAAGGGGTAAACGCAGGCCGTTGTTCAGGGCAATGCGCACGGCGCCAAGAATATTGGGCATGACGTGGGTGGGCGTAACGAGGTTGATATTGTGACAGCCCCGGGCCTGCAGGTCCAACATCATCTGGGCCAGCTCTTCATCGCTGACCTCCCGCCCCCAACCCTCGTGGGCGATAGGGTAGTTCTGGCAGAAGACGCAGCGGAGATTGCAATTGGAGAAGAAGATTGTCCCGGAGCCGTTGCTGCCCACCAGGGGCAATTCCTCCCCGAAATGAGGGCTGTGACTGTATACCACCGCCCGTTCGGCCGTCCGGCAGAATCCCCGCTCCCCGCTGAGGCGGTTCACCCCGCACCGCCGGGGACAAAGGGTACACGCCCCGAGGATGGAGTAAGCTTCCTCCACCCTTCGGGCGAGCCTTCCCTCGTTCTCCAGGTGATCATAGGCGGGAAAGGGAGCAGCGGCTTCCCTCTCCCCCACCCGCCCACACCCCTTGAAAAAGACTCCGCCGGCGAGGCTCACCAGTGCACCGCCGCCAGCGAGAAGGAGATTCCTAACAAAGCTTCTGCGATTCATGGTCATAACATCGATCCTCCCCGCGATCGATTGTCATCCCGGAAACAGTACGGATCCGCACGCTACATACAGTATATTCGTCCATGGACATGCTGAGAAGAGTAGATGGCCCAGGTACAGCCGCGGAGGCCCTTCCCGGAGAGCATCATCGTGGCTGCTCTGGCCCGCCGGTCGCCGCGTTCCTGCACGGCCCATCCCGGACGAGAGTCGACCTGCATGGCCTGCCCGGTTGCCCTCATCAACGAGAACGTTGTTTGAACACGCGCGGGACAGCGGCAAAATCTCTTGCTATGGCACCGCGGTGGAGTGTTACAATGAGCGAGCTGATCGGATGCGGGCAAGCACACCCATTGGACCGAACCCCCCTGATCTGGCGTGTATGGAAAGGAAGTGGGTCTATTGTTCGGGAAGTTGGTACGGATTGTGCTGGCCACGGGCATCATGCTGTTCGCCGTAATGTTCGTCTGCCCGATCGACTTCGGGATTGCGCATGTCACGTCGCAGGCGGATAGTAATGTATCGGCTACCACGGTCTCAACTGGGGACACTGTCTATCATCCCGACCCCTTTGTTGTCATTGAGGTGGAGACGGATGCCCTGGATGAGCACCTGTTGCTACGAGAACTCAAGGAGGCGCTGTCCGAAGTGGCCCAGTTGACAACCCTGGACCCGGAACACGCCCCCGAGGATGCTCCGGTGCTGTACGTTAGACTGACCAGAGTTACCGGTTTTTTCACCCCCCTCTTCTCCCGCAATGATCTGGAGGTCAGGTGGTACTATGCTGGCGATGGTGACATCGAGAGATATGTCGAGGAAGGCACGTCGGTAGGCCTTGACCAGGGAGAGGCACATGCTGTCAGGTGGGTCACCGGAGATACCCAGATCGGTTCGGTCATGTACGGTGTCTTCACGCGCGTCCATCACCTCCGCAGGCTGGCGCGACAGGTCGGGGACGAGCTGGCAAGCCAACTCGCGCCCTGACGGCCCTGGAAGGAAGACGGCACCCGATCCGGGACGCCGCAGGATGGGACGATAGGATTGGGGAGGAAATGATCCATATCACGAAACGGCGGGCAGAAGAGCTCACCCCAATGCCGGGGAAACGAAGGGCATTGAAATCATGAGGATGCACCCCCTGGACACCAGGGCTTTCACGCGAGGCGAGTTCCTCGACGAGACCGCCGATCGCACGTCTCCTGGTAGACGAGGATCTTCGGGTTCACAACGTTGAGGGGACACTCCTGCCACAGGTAGCCCCCGGCGTGTCCTTCGAAGACCTGGCGTTTTCCAGCCTGCAGGCCTCCCGGGCGTACTCCCGCGCCCCCGAGGACGAATGCGTCGCGGTGGTCTCGAAACCGACGACGTCGAGAATCGCAAGTGCCCGACCTTAGCCGTTTCTCACTCCTGGTTGATGAAAAGGCGGAAGGCGAAACCTTTGACCGTTCCATGAAATGACGCTCTGCCTGGCCGGCTTCGTGGTGCAGCTCGGATACGAGGAACAGGTAACGGGACGGACAAAGCTAGAGATCCTCGTATTGCACAACCATGACGAGTCGGACGCATCGGTGGACCTCCTGGAGGATTATCCCTGCTGAAAACATGGGACGCATCGGAGACCCGGGAGAAACCGCATTTTGCGACGGAATTCTTCGGTCCCCGCTACGGGATGAGGGTCACCGAGGCAAAGATCCCTCCGGTTCCTCCCAAAGGTCCTCACGACGCTCCCGACGCGCCCTGGGATGGGTCCATATCCCATCCAGGCGCATCTTGACATGACGGTCAGGTTTACCATATTTGCAATCGATAGTCATTCTCACAAGCTGAGGAGAGATAGAAACATGCTTACCCTTCAGAAGACCTGGATTCCGGTCCTCATCTTATCCGCCCTGATCGTCCTTCTCCTACCCGGCATCGTAGCAGCGGGGGAATACCTCGACGTCCTGGAGCACATCGCCGACGATATCGAGGAAATCCACGAGGACATGCACAAGGTCGTCTATTTCCTGCGACTCATGGCCTATTCCAGCATGGTCATGGCCCTCTCTCTGGTCGGCCTGGTCGCCGTCACGGCCATAAAGAAGTAAGCAACCGATCACGGGTGGGAGGGAAATCCTCCTCCCACCCTCACCTATTCCCCAGATGAAGGTCACCAACCGTCTTCCGACCTGAAACGTGCCGGCCAGCACCCTGACCCGACACCAGCATCATACGCCGGGCCACCAACGATCACGTCGCAAGCGGACCGTCATGTACCAACTACCACGGTCTCGAGGACGCTATCTATCATCCCGACCCCCTTGTTATCATTAAGGCGCCGCGACCGATCAAGTCGGTTCGGGTTGACAAAGTGACGAGGGGAAGGTACCGTAGTGTCGGGGTGATTTAGTTGGCGTCTCGCTGGGATCCGCCGTTTTGGATTGGGGATCGGCTCTTCACACAGGAGGATTTTGATCTTATTTGTTGGACCACCGAATGCTTTCAGACGTTGAGCCGGACGGAGCTCGCGCTTACGGTTTGTGA
>SKXF01000456.1 GCA_007128555.1 Clostridia bacterium
GGATGCGAAATCGTGGCTCCCTGGCAACAGTGAAACCCAAGCGCCTCTTGGGACTTATGGGGGTGCCAGAGGGCGTCTCCAAACGGCTTCCGGATACCTAAATACACCAATAGATGGAAGACGGATCAATGCTGTGGACAGCCACTGAAGGGTGCCAAATGTGCGATGTAGTCCTCCATTATGAGTATACCCCCTCTCCACCCATGAAGGAAGAAAGAAAACTAGACAAGAACCTGAGGATTACATTGCTTGGAGCAGCTCGCATATGACCGAGCAAGCATTGCCGGGTCTCCTGTCTCCATGCAGATTGCAGCTCTCGGAAATAGATGGCCTTCTACGTAGGTGCCGACACGATCTTTCCCCAGAGGGGGACAGGACCCCATCCCACAGTTCTGAGCCATACTTGCCTCTCATTCACCCCTAAGTGAACAGGGCCGTTCGAGGTTCTCCATCGGAGCTGGGGCCTCGTCGCGATTTCCCATGACAAATTTTTGCTGGTATAATTGGGTCGTTCAAACACTGGGGTGCCGTCAATGGGGACTGCTCGCAGGAGCGACGTGACGGGTCCCTGTTCATCATTTGGACTTGCAGGCGACACTGCCATCGACCTCCGCGAACAGGGGGCAACATAGATGCGGCATAGCGAGATCCGAGATCAACGCGGTAAGGGAAACCATTCGGGCACGGTATCGGCGGTGCGCGGCAGCGTGGTCGACGCTCATTTCCCGACCCAGCTTCCCTCCCTGTACACCCGGCTTGAAGTCGGCCAGGGGGGCGACATCGTCGTTGAGGTTGTCTCGCATCACAAGGGTGGGATCGCACGGGGCATCGCGCTCACGCCGACCCGGGGCCTGCGTCGCGGTGATCCGGTGATCGACACAGGAGACATGATCCGCGTTCCCGTCGGCAAAGAGGTCCTGGGCCGGATGTTCAACTTTGAAAGCACCATCGATGGAAAGGATCCCCTGACCGGTGTGCAGATGAGAGGGATCCACCAGGTTTCCGCGGCCATTTCGCGGCGGACCACCGTTGCAGAGATCTTCGAAACAGGAATCAAGGCGATCGACCTTCTCAGTCCCCTGGAACGGGGCGGCAAGGCCGGCCTCGTCGGCGGGGCAGGGGTGGGGAAGACCGTCCTGATCACCGAGCTGATCAACAACACCGTGGGTAAGCATGAAGGCGTGAGTATTTTCTGCGGGATCGGTGAACGCTCCCGGGAGGCAGAGGAACTCTACCGGGATATCCAGGAGGCGGGGGTCCTCGACAACACGGTGATGGTCTTCGGCCAGATGAACGAACCTCCCGGGGCCCGTTTCCTGGTGGGGCATTCCGCCCTGACCATGGCCGAATACTTCCGGGACGAAGCCAAACAGGATGTCCTGCTCCTGATCGATAACGTTTTCCGGTTTGTGCAGGCTGGCTCCGAGGTCTCGGGCCTGCTCGGTAAGATGCCGTCCCGGGTCGGCTACCAGCCCACCCTCTCGACGGAAATCGCCGAGCTGCAGGAGCGCATTTCGAACACGGCCACCGGGGCGATCACATCGATCCAGGCGGTCTACGTGCCGGCCGATGATTTCACCGATCCTTCGGCAACCCATACCTTTGCTCACCTGTCGGCCTCGATCATGCTCTCTCGCAAGCGGGCGAGCGAGGGCCTGTATCCGGCCGTCGATCCCCTGCTGTCCGGCTCGAAGATGCTCACGCCCCTGGCCGTGGGCCAGAGGCATTACCGGGTGGCCCAGGAAGTGCGCAGCACCCTGGCCCAGTACGAGGAACTCCGGGACATCATCGCCATGTTGGGCCTGGAGGAACTGTCCCAGGAGGACCGCCAGGTGGTCAACCGGGCCCGGCGCCTGGAGCGCTTTCTCACCCAACCCTTTGTCACCACCGAGCAGTTCACCGGTCACGCCGGAAAGGTGGTCGACCTCGCAGATGCGATCGACGGCTGTGAGCGGATCCTGAACGACGAGTTTGCGGATCGGCCCGAGAGCGATCTTTACATGCTGGGTAGCATTGACGAGATTGGTTCGAAAACAGGGAAGGCCCCGGTGCCTCAGGGGGATGATACAGGGGATGCCAGTGGGAGTTAGGAGGGGCTCAACGTGAATCTAAGAGTATTGCTACCGGCCCAGGTCCTGCTGGACGAAGAGGTGGAGAAGGTGACGGCCGAGGCAGCCAACGGTTCCTTCACCCTGCTTCCGCGCCACGTCGATTTCGTGGCCGCCCTCGTCCCCGGCATCCTGTCCTACCTGGCCCCTGGTGGTCGGGAACATTTCCTTGCCCTCGACGAGGGAATCCTTGTCAAGCAGGGCGACCAGGTCTACGTCTCTGCCGCCCGGGCCGTGCCTGGCGACGACCTGGAGCAGCTGCAGGACACCGTGCGGAATGAGCTCAGGGTCCTGGGCGAGGGCGAGAAGAAGGCCCGCTCGGTCATGGCTCGCCTCGAGATAGACACCCTGCGGCGCTTCACCCGGCTGGGAGGTAATCGCCCGTGAAGGACACCGAAGACGAGCGGAACAGCGGAGACAGGGACGAGGATCTTTCGGGGACCGTGGGCACAAAGGCCGACCGCCGCATCAGGGCGCGAAGCACCCGGGACCGCAGCGTGTGGTTCGGGATTGGCATGTTCGGGATGGTCGGCTGGACCGTTGCCATCACCACCGTGATCGGCGTCGCGATCGGGATCTGGATGGACCGCACCTGGCCTGGCCCCTATTCCTGGACCCTGACACTGTTTTTCATCGGCCTGGTCCTGGGCTGCATGAATGCCTGGTACTGGGTCACGAGGGAGAGCCGCCTGGACGATGACGACTAGATGGATGGCAGCTGCCCGTTACGAGGGTGAAGCGGTTACATACTGGGACTGTACTGGGTCCTGCCTCGCATGTTTATGGAGGGGGCCATGGGCCCGACGCAAATTGTGCCTGTGCTTTTGAAGGAGGATCATGAACGTCATGTTGTGGTTGTCCCTTGCCCTGTCCCTATTCATCGGGGGCCTGCTTGGAGTGTTCTTCTTCGGCGGCCTCTGGTGGACGGTGCAGAGGATCTCGGACAGCAGCAGCCCGTACCTGGTTCTTGTGGCCAGTTTCGCCGTGCGCATGGCGGTCATCATGGCCGGATTCTACCTCCTGTTGGCCTGGGGTTGGCAGCACATGTTGATCGCCCTGGCCGGCCTGTTGATTGCGAGGACCTTCCTGGCCTACCGCGCTAAACCGGGGGCCTGAAAGGAGGCTGCATCCCATTGACCATCAACCCGGACAACATCATCCTCTTCGAGTGGGGATGGTTCCGAGTTAACGCCACGATCTTCGTCACCTGGATCGTCATGTTTCTTCTGACCTTCGGCTCCTGGCTGGTGACCCGGAACCTGACCAGCGAGGGGTCGCTCTCCCGCTGGCAGAACCTGCTCGAGGTGCTGATCAACGGGATCAACGACCAGATTCGCGAGGTGAGCCGCCAGGAGCCC
>SKXF01000188.1 GCA_007128555.1 Clostridia bacterium
ATTGACGAGGACGAGGATCCGAAGGTTGAAGAGGCGATCGAGGTGGTACTGCAAAACGGTGAGGCCTCCGTGTCGATGCTGCAGCGAAAGTTGCGCGTCGGTTACACCCGGGCGGGCCGGTTGATCGACATCCTGGAGAACATGGGTGTGGTCGGCAGTCACCAGGGCCCGAAGCCCCGCGAGGTTCTGATCACCAGGGCCCAGTACCATCAGCAGACCGACGACCAGGAGGAGTCCGATGTGCCTTCTCCGTGATGTACTTCTGAGGTGACGTTGACACTGGGTTGGACAGGACGGGTTGCGAGGTGATCGATCGTGGGTCCGCTGACGCTGTTCATTCTCCGCATGTACACCCTCTTCATGTTCGCGTTTTTCGCTTACTGCCTGGTCACAAGACCTACCTCCTTTCGGAGCAACCAGGGTCGGGGATCCGAGCGTGCGTCGAGACGTCCCCATTCAACGGTGAATGCCCGGCGGCTCCGGCCCCGGCCGACCGCCCTCATCGACGACCCCTGGGCCCGCTACACGCGGGAATCGACGGATCTGCTCCCGGATCGCGGGGAAAGGGTGGACCGCTAGATGATCCCGTCCCCCCCTCTAGCAGGGGCCGGCGGCGGAATTTCAAGGTGAAGGATGTGAGCGGGTGAAGAAGTGGAAGCAGCTGACGTCGAATTGGAGCAGTATGATGGTCCTCCTGCTTGCCGTTGTCTTCTTGCTGCAATTGGCCCTGGGCCTTCAGAACACTGCCTTCAATAACTTTGCACATGACATTGTGGGCGTAACCCCTGCACAGCTGGGATTGGTGCAGTCCATACGCGAGGTCCCCGGCCTATTGACGGTCGTACTGATCGGTGCCGTCTCCTTTATGAGCCAGTCCACGGTGGTGGGCATATGTGGCCTGTTGATTTCGGCTGGGCTGGTGTGGTTCGGACTTACGACGACGTTCGCCCAGCTGATCGGGGCGACGCTGGTGCTTTCGATTGGATTTCACATGCTGCACCCCATGCAGTCAGCCATGATCCTGTCCGGGTCGGAGCGGGGTGAGAAGGGCCTCCGCATGGGCCAGTTTTCCGGTGCCCAGGCTGCGGCCACACTGCTGGCGATCGGAGGGGTCTACCTGGTCGCCGAGTGGTTCACCGGCCAGTTGTATTACCAGATCATCTTCTGGACGGCTGCCGTCCTGGCAGCAACCGCCGCGGTGTTGATGCTCCTTCGGGGCGATCGGCAGCGTGCAAGGATCAGGATCCCGGCTTTCGTACTCAGACACCAGTACATGTCCTTTTATGTCCTGCGCCTTCTCACCGCGTCCCAGCGGCACGTGTTTAACACCTTCGCCATCTTCTTACTGGTGCACGAGTACGGCGTCACGGTCCAGGCCGTTGCCGTGTTGATGGCGGTGAGCAATGGTCTGGCCATCTTCGTTCGTCCCGCCATTGGGCGTCTCGTTGACGGATGGGGTACCCGCGCGACGCTGATCCTGGGTTACTCGATTGCGACGGTGACCACCCTGGCCTACGCCTTCGTTCCCTACCTGTCGATCCTGTATCTTGCTTACACCCTGGGCACGCTGGTGACTGGAATGGAGACTGCGATCACGGTGCACCTGGACGACATTGCCGAGGATGGGGACGTGGCACCCAGCCTGGCCATGGGGAGCACCATAAATCACATCCTGGGGTTGATCATTCCGGTGGTCGGCGGCGCACTGTGGAGCGGCATAGGCTATCACGCGACCTTCATCATGGGAGCCGCAGTGACCCTTGTCTGCGTGTATTACTGTACCACGCTGCCGCAGAAACCCGCAGCCACGGATTAGAACGGGTGATCCTTTGTGAAAGGGGTGGAGGATCGATGGAAGGGGCATTTCCGTCCACGTTTTCCATTGTCGCCTACGACCCGGATGCCCGGCAGTGGGGGGTGGCGGTGCAGTCGAAGTTCCTGGCTGTCGGCTGGATTGTTCCCTGGGCCTATTGGGGCGTGGGGGCGGTTGCAACCCAATCGAGGGCCAATGCTACCTTTGGCCCCCGGGGCCTGGCCCTGATGCGGGATGGTTTGAACGCGGAGGAGGCCCTCAGGAAACTCCTCGTTGAAGATGAGCATCCCGAGATCCGGCAGGTTGGCCTGGTGGATAAGAGGGGCCTTGCCGCTGCTCACACCGGGGAAGGGTGCGACGAGTGGGCCGGCCACCTGGTCGGAGACGGCTATTGCTGCCAGGGAAACACCCTGGCTCGTTCCGCCGTGGTGCACGAGATGGCCGCGGGTTTCGAGGATGCCCGGGGACAATTGGCGGACCGGTTGATGGAAGCGCTCATTGCAGGGCAGGAGGCTGGGGGAGATCGCCGCGGTCAACAGTCTGCAGCGCTGTACGTGGTGGCAGAGAACGAGGGTCATCGCTGCCTGGATCACCGGTACATCGATCTTCGCATTGATGACGGCGAGCAGCCCATCGAGGCCCTCGGTGAACTGCTGTTCAAGTTCAAAGTGACCTTTCACAAGACGACCCGCCATGACGTGGTTCCGTGGTCCCGGGATCGGACAATGCAACTCGGACAGGTCCCGGCGCTGCAGCCCTACCTGCGGGCATCGGAGGGAGCGACCGTCCGCCAGGTCCAGGCGGCACTCAGCCGCTTTGCCCGCGACAACGGGGTGCGGGATCCTGAGCTCGATTCCGGCATCGACGGACGGCTGTGGAGGCTTCTCCGTTGATGCGAGTGAGGAGGAACGGTATTGACCTACAAGCTGCTTGCCCTGGATCTGGATGATACGTTGCTGGGGCCTGATCGCGAGGTTGGAGAGCGAACGAAGGAGGCTGTGCAGCTGGCCCAGGACCGGGGCGTGACGGTGGTGCTGGCCACCGGGAGGCCGTACTGCTCAGCCCAGCTTTATGCCGAGCGCCTGGGGATCCTGGGCCCGGTGATCGCCAGCAGCGGGGCGGTGGTGCGAGATGTGCAGGGAAGAGACCTGCGGGAGCAGTTCCTTCCCCGTGATCTGTGCGCGTCGGTCGTGGAGGATTGCGATCGACGGGGTGCCGCGGTCTACG
Organism: Clostridia bacterium; assembly: GCA_007128555.1. The sequence goes on from SKXF01000188.1 coordinate 3,041, forward strand.
TTTACACCGGGTGCCAGGTCTGGTCCAATCGCTCCCACCCGGCCACCGATCGGTATGCCCGCATTCTTGATGTGCCCATTGAGGTGGATGGTAACCTGGCCCAGAACCTCCTGGGCTTCACCGAAGAGGTGAATGCCCTCGCGTTGCGGGTGGATCCCGACAGCGCCGCCCAGATCGAGGGATTCTGGAAACGGCGCCTCGGCGACGATGCCGTCGTCATCCTTCCCCTGCCGACCCTGGTCGAGATCCTTCCGTCCGGGGGAGGTAAGGGTTCGGCGCTGGATTTTGTGTGCTGTCACCTCGGGATCCCGATCGCTGCCTCGGTCGCCGTGGGAGACAGCCGCGGTGACATCGACATGCTCCAGGCCGCTGGGCTGGGAGTCCTGGTTGCCAACGCCCCACCGGAGCTGCACCCAGAGGCAGAC
>SKXF01000276.1 GCA_007128555.1 Clostridia bacterium
CAAGATATATCCCACTCCAAAGGTGCTGAAAGTCATTCAGGATAAGCTGACACAAAAACAATCCCTGCAAGAAGCAGCTATTCCCGTTCCCCCTTTTGTTCGGTTGAGCCAGGGTGGCGCGGATATAGAGGAGGCGGGAGAACGGTTTGGCTATCCTTTCTTGTTGAAAACGCGAACCGGTGGCTACGATGGCAAGGGTAACTTTCTGCTGCGGAGTCTCGAAGACGTGGTAGAGGCGGCCAAGTTTGCTGCAGGTAGGGAGTTGATGGCCGAGAAGTTCGTTCCGTATACCTGCGAAGTCTCGATCATGGTGGCCAGGGGGCTCAGCGGCGAGGTGAAGAGCCATCCCCTGAGTGAAAATGAGCATAGAGACAACATTCTTCACCAAACTGTTGTGCCGGCCAGGGTCTCCGATCGAGCCGCGAAGAGAGCGAGGGAAGTGGCCGAACGGGTCATCAACCACTTTCACGGGGTGGGCATCTTTTGCGTGGAGATGTTCGTGACAGAGGATGAAAGGATCCTGGTAAACGAGGTGGCCCCCCGGCCGCATAATTCCGGCCACTACACCATCGAGGCCTGCGTAACCTCCCAGTTTGAGCAGCACGTAAGGGCCATCACAGGGCTACCGCTGGGTGACACCACCCTGCATTCGCCGGCCGTCATGCTTAACCTGCTGGGTGAGGGGGGGAGAAGTGGTCCGGCAATCGTGACGGGATACCGGGATGCCCTGCGAATGCCGCGGCTGCATCTCCATGTTTACGGCAAGCACAGCAGCAAGCCCAAGCGAAAAATGGGTCACCTGACCGTCACGGCAGACAGCGTTGAACGGGCCCTCAAGAGGGCAACTGAAGCTTACGATAGCCTGAGCATTCATGGTGGAAAGGGGTGCGATTGAATGAAGGAGACGCGTTTGGTGGGTATCATCATGGGCAGTGATTCGGATCTGCCAGTCATGAAGGAAGCTGCAGAAATCCTGGACGATTTTGGTGTTTGCTACGAGCTGACGGTTGTATCGGCCCACCGTACTCCCGGGAGACTGTACGATTACGCCTCGGAGGCCTCGTCCCGCGGATTGAAGGTGATCATCGCCGGTGCCGGGGGTGCTGCGCACCTTCCCGGAATGGTGGCCTCTCTCTCGGAGCTGCCGGTCATCGGGGTTCCGATAAAGACGTCCACCCTGAGCGGGATAGACTCCCTGTATTCAATCGTTCAGATGCCTCCCGGGGTACCCGTGGCCACAATGGCCATCAACGGGGCCAGGAACGCTGGGCTTCTGGCGGCAGAGATCCTGGGTACCTGTGATGCATCGATAAAGGACAAGGTGATTGAGTACAAGGACAACTTCCGACGCTCGGTGCTGGAGACGGCAGCTCGCCTGGAGGATCTGGGTTATGCCGCCTACCTGCAAAAGAGGACCGAGGAGACCGAGTAGGAAAACCATCTCGACGTGGCCCGGCAGCTCGTTCCTCGGATGATCGCTACATAGACCGAATCTGCCGTCATGCAATACAGTCGATCGTGAGAAGATATGCTCGCTGGCCGATGATTTACAAGGTCCTGGCGGGCTCGCTGATCACACTGGTGCCGCCCCTTCTCATTACGGTGGTCCTGGGGGAGGCAGGGCCTTTTGGAAACGCTCTCTCCGCCGGTCCTGGGGCTGTATGGGGTCGGGGTGGTGGGCGTTACCCTGTACCTGAACCACGCTTCCCTCAGGGTCTTGTTTCGCCCGTTGTTCCAGCTGATGGAGACCGTTCGCAGGCTCCAGGAGGGTGACTACCGGGATTCAGTTACCCATGTTGCTGCCCTACCACAAGTGGGAAGCCTTGAAGTATCATTGAATCAGAGTTGTTCAGCGAGGCGTTGGGCAAGACCTGGTGCCTTGAGAAGGTTTGCTCGCACGATCATAGGAAGGGCTGCACCGCATGATCGCATCCCTGGAGCGTCCCCTTGATCCGGATGGGAAGTGTGGCGAAGTGCAAGGGGAGGCGGCGTTATTCTGCCGCTGAAACCCAGACTATGGCTGAGGAGAGATATCGATGTGCTTTGCCCCTGCCTTGAACAGACTTCTGGCTGCATCATACGATGAGCTCACGGGCAGGAAGGTCAACTGGGTGATCGCAGGTTCGGGTGCGACACACCTGCAGGGAGTGCAGCTGACCCCTCGCGATATCGACGTGCTGATGCAAACGCGCAGGGGAGTGTTTGAATTCGCCCGGCTCATGCGACCCTTTACCCCTGCCGAATGTTTCTCTGACCCAGTTGCCGAAAGTGAAGAATGGTATTCATCCGGGGAACTCCCAATCCTGGCTGATGAGCCGGATCCACACAAGGCAACATGGACCTTTGGTCGGTGGTATATCGAGGGGTTCAAGGTAGAGGTCGCTCACATAGAGCCTCCTGTAGACTATCTGGACACAAAGGGCCGCGACTCGGGCATTTGGGAGAATGGGCCGGAGGTATGGCCTTACATCAGGTGCGTATCCTGGGAAGGTTACAAGGTTCCGGTGGTTCCCCTGGAGATCCAGGTACACACAAGCCTGAACAGGGGACTCGACAGCCGCGTACGGAGCATCGTTGACGTGATCGGTACCCAGGATTTCGACCGCCATCTCCTAGAGCTGAGCCTGACAGAGGAACAGAAGAAACAGCTGGTTGATGTCCTGTAGTGCGGCATGGAGATTGGGTGGAGCTTGCCGAACGTGCAGGTGTTCAAGGAAGGGGATTTGCTTGCTTTCGGGTGTGGAGGCACGTCGAGCGCAGCACCAGCGATCCGGATCAGGGGACGGCGGTGAGCCCTGGTGAGGTTGGAACCAGTCGGCCGTGTTGTCAACGGCATCTCCTCTCATCCCGTCGAGGGATGGCGAGGGATCGAGTCGGTCATCGAGGTGAGGAGGCCGTATTGGCAGGCCCTGGAGGGCCTCGAGGATTTCTCCTGCGTGATGGTCCTTTTCTGGTTTGACCGTACGTCAGCAGAGGGTCGCAGCACCCTCGCGGTTCATCCCCAGGGGAGGAAGGATGTCCCGCGGGTGGGGGTCTTCGCGACCCGTAGTCCGGCTCGGCCGAATCCCCTCGGCGTTACGGTGTGTCGTATGCTCCATGTGAGCGAAGGGGAGCTCCGGGTGAGGGGGCTCGATGCCTTTGATGGGACACCGGTGGTGGATCTGAAGGGGTACGGCGGCGAGGAGGCCAAACCGGATCGGGTCCCGGACTGGTTGATGCAGCTCTGGAGCGAACGGTAGAGAGTGGCCCGGGGAATGGGATATAATTGCATTGTCGTCGGGCGCTCCCGGGATTCCCGGGGAAAACAGAGCCCTCGACATTCCCTTCTGCCTGTGAAAGGAGGGCGGGATTGTGCCGTACTGGAAAGAGGAACCAATTCGTTGCTTAATCTGCGAAGATGAATTGCGGCAGATGGTCGAGAACCTGGGATTCGAAATATCGCGAGATTACCAGGACGAGGTTCGTGTTGAAAGCCCACTTCTTCTGGTTGGTATTCTCAAGGGGGCAGTTGTTTTCATGGCCGACCTGGCTCGGTCTATGACCGTTCCGACGGCCTTCGATTTCATGGCTGTTTCCAGCTACGGTGCCAGCACCACGTCCTCGGGAGTTGTCCGGATCCTCCATGATCTCGACACCTCCATCGAGGGACGTCACGTCATCATTGTTGAAGACATTGTCGATACCGGTTTGACCCTGCGGTATCTCCGGGACCACCTGGCATCGCGGGGCCCCCGGAGCCTGAAAGTGTGTGTCCTGCTGGACAAGGCTGAACGGCGCGAGGTCCCCGTTCGCGTGGACTACTGCGGCAGGCAGATCCCCGACGAGTTTGTCGTCGGATACGGCCTCGACTACGCTGAAAGATACCGGGATCTACCCTACATTGCCGTGGTCACGCAGACGGATTGAAGGAGAGAGGTTGAGTGAAGAAACAGGATAAGGTGCTCATACTCGATTTTGGTGCCCAATATTCGCAGCTGATCGCCCGTCGGATTCGCGAGTTGGGCGTATACAGTGAGATTGTCCCCGGTGACCTTCCGGCGGAGGAGATCCGGTCGAAGGAGCCGGGAGGATTAATCCTCAGCGGCGGGCCCGGCAGCGTGTATGCGGAGGACGCCCTGTGGCCGGATCCCGAGGTGTATTCCCTGGGCGTGCCGGTTCTGGGTATCTGTTACGGCCAGCAGCTCATCGCTGGCCACTTCGGAGGGCGGGATCACGTCCGACCAGCTTCCAAATCAGAGTACGGGCGCTCCCGGGTCTCGGTCCCGGAGGGTGGCGTGCTCCTGGCAGGACTCCCCGCCGAGATCGATGCCTGGATGAGCCACGGCGACCTCGTCGACCGCCTGCCCCCCGGCTTTGTCCGCCTGGCGTCGACGGCGGATGCCCCGGTGGCGGCCATGGCGGACCCGGAGCGGGGTCTGTATGGGGTCCAGTTTCATCCGGAGGTGCATCACACGCCCCAGGGGAAAAGGGTCCTCGAGAACTGGCTCTACCGGATCTGTCGACTCACGGGGGACTGGACCATGAGCGGCTTCGCCCACAGATCGGTGGAGGAGATTCGCAGGCAGGTGGGCGATGGAAACGCCCTTTGCGGCCTCAGCGGGGGCGTGGACTCCTCGGTGGCCGCAACCCTGGTTCACCAGGCGATCGGAGATCGGTTGACCTGCGTGTTTGTTGATCACGGCCTCCTACGCGAGGGCGAACGCGAACTGGTGGAGGGCATGTTCAGAGATCAGATGAACATGAACGTGGTGACCGTCGATGCCAGGGACAGGTTTCTCACGGCCCTGGCGGGAGTATCGGACCCCGAGGAAAAACGAAAGATTATTGGGCACCAGTTCATTGACGTGTTCGAGGAGCAGGCTGCAGCCCTGGGGAACTACCAGTTCCTGGTGCAGGGGACCATCTACCCCGACGTGGTGGAGAGTGGGACCAGCAGTTCTGCGGTGATCAAGAGCCACCACAACGTTGGGGGGCTGCCCGAGTACATGAAAATGGAGCTGGTAGAGCCGCTGAGAGAACTCTTCAAAGACGAGGTGCGGCTGGTAGGTGCCAGGATCGGACTGGCCGATGAGGTTCTGTGGCGGCACCCCTTCCCGGGTCCCGGGCTGGCCGTGCGAGTCCTGGGGGAGATAACCCGGACCAAGCTCTCCCTGGCGCGAAAGGCAGACGCAATATTTGCCGAGGAAATCCAGGCGGCAGGTCTGTATCGTGACATCTGGCAGGCCTTTGCCGTCCTGTCCGATACGAGAAGCGTGGGGGTGATGGGAGACGGGAGAACCTACGGTCGGGCAGTCATTTTGCGGGCGGTGACCAGTGAGGACGCCATGACCGCCGACTGGGCCCGGATTCCCCATGACGTGCTTGATCGCACTGCTCGGCGCATCGTCAACGAAGTGAAGGAGATTAACCGGGTCGCCTACGACATCACGTCCAAGCCCCCGGGAACGATCGAGTGGGAGTGAGGATCCTTGCCCAGCTTTGATCGTCGAATCGTGAGAAGATATGCTCGCTGGCCGATGATTTACAAGGTCCTGGCGGGTTCGCTGATCACGCTGGTGCCGCCCCTTCTCATCACCGTGGTCCTGGGGAGACAGGGCCTTCTGGAAACGCTCTCTCCGGCGGCCGTTGGACTGTATGGGGTCGGGGTGGTTGCTGTTGCCCTGTACCTGAACCACGCCTCCCTCAGGGTTTTATTCCGCCCGTTGTTCCAGCTGATGGAGACGGTTCGCAGGCTCCAGGAGGGTGACTACCGGGCCCGGGCCCGGGGGATTACCGGTGACCAGGAGCTGGCGAGGGTCGGGAGTATTCTCAACAGGGTCCTCGACAACCTGGAGCAAAGCCGGAGATTCACCTCCTCGCGAACCCTCCAGGCCCTGGAGCGCGAGAGGAAGCGGATCGCGCGGGAGCTGCATGATGAGACCAGCCAGGCCCTTACGACCCTGATCATTAACCTGGAAATATCCCTCAGCTCCCTGGGTGAATGGGTCGACGATGGGCATGCGGACCCGGACCGGTTGCGTTCCCTCCAGCAACGGTTGAAGGATACAAGGGATCTCACTGAAACGGCCCTGGAGGAAATCCGGAAATTGATCTTCGATCTCCGCCCCAGCATCCTGGATGACCTGGGCCTGGTTCCGGCCATGCGCTGGTACGCGATGAACAAGCTGGAATCCCTCGGCATGGATTGTCGCTTCGATGTACAGGGAAGTGACGAGAGGTTACCTGCGGACACCGAGGTCGCGCTGTTTCGCATCTTCCAGGAGGCCATCACCAATACCATCAAGCATGCAGACGCTCACCTGGTGGTGATCAACCTGAAACTCAGCTCCGACAGGGTGGTGCTGAGGGTGGCCGATGATGGCTCGGGCTTTGAACCGCAGGGTCGTGAGAGCCCCTATGCCGGCCTGGGCCTTTTCGGGATGCAGGAGCGGGCCAGCCTGCTGGGTGGTACCTTTGAGGTCCATTCGACACCTGGGCAGGGAACAGAGGTCATAGCTGAGATTCCCCATCCTGGGGCCATGCACAACAGCGAAGGGAGGTGTCTGCGTGAAGCGCACAATCCGGGTGCTTCTCGTTGATGACCACACGATTCTTCGAGAGGGCATTAAATCGCTTCTGTCGGGTCACGGCCACATCGAGGTGGTGGGTGAGGCCGACGATGGCCAGGCTGCCGTGGAGAGGGTGGGCGAACTCAATCCGGATGTGGTTCTGATGGACATCAGCATGCCCAGGATCAATGGGATCGAGGCCACCCGCAGGATCAAGGAGGCGTTTCCCCAGACCAAGGTCCTGATCCTGACCATGCACGATGAGGAGGGCTACATCTACCCGATTTTCAAGGCGGGGGCCTCGGGGTACGTGGTGAAGCGAACCGCGACACGAGAGCTGGTCTCCGCCATTGAAGGGGTGATGCAAGGCAACACCATCATGCATCCCTCGGTGGCCCAGACCCTGATTGCCGATGGTGGAGGTGGCGCTGCGGAATCCTCCCGCGAGCAGGATTTTTACGATGGTCTGACCGAGAGGGAGTTGGAGGTGGTGACCCTGGTGGCCGAGGGGATGACCAACCGGGAGATTGCCGACGAGCTTCATATCAGCATCAAGACGGTGCAAGCTCATAGATCCAACATCATGGACAAACTTGACCTGCATGATCGCGTGGCCCTGACCAAGTACGCCATCAAGAAGGGGCTCATATCCCTCTGACCCGATGCTCTCAGAACACCCCGTAAACCCGATCAGGTCCCAGGTACTCCGGAAAACGCGGCCGGAGTGCCTCCCGGGCCCGGTAGCAGAGATGACAGGCATCTGCGTAGGTTCCTTCGAGATTCAGATCGAAAGCATCAACCAGGGCCGCAGGTCCCCCGGAGGCAAGGGGTCCCACGATGGGATGCCGTTCCAGGTTCTTGCGGTCCAGGAGATCCCGGAGGTCGCCATCTCCTGCGCGTCCCGGGCAGAGTCCCTGGCACAGATGCAGAAATCCTTCGGCATCCATGTGGATTCGCTCTGGTTCCAGGAGGGACTCGTGGGGGCACGTCGTGAACTCGGCCGGGTCGGACCGGGTTGCAGAACCGGTGAGCTGGTGGGCTGCCCGTCCCCTGAACATGACGTTTTCTGCGGCGGTGCGGAAGATCATGGGCTCGATCCCCATCTGTCGGGCTGCACGAGCGGCGACATCCGCCCGGCGGGCCTCTTCCGATCCACCGTGGTATTCGTCGGTGCTGATCGCGAGCCCCAGAGGGCCCAGCTCGGCCAGGGGGGTCAGCCAGCGGCGGGCATCGGTTTCCGACACGGCCCAGAACCCGTTGGTGACTGCGGTGGCTCCCAGGCCTCTCTCTTGGGCGAGGCGGACCCCGTGGGCCAGGATGGGATAGTGAAGGAAGGGCTCACCCCCCTCGAATGCGATCTTCTTTACCCCGGCGGCGACAGCGGCCTCAATAGATTCGGTGATCTGCCCTGCTGTCATCGTGGGGCCGACGGGCCCCGCCCAGACGAAACAGTGGGGGCATTCCCGGGTACACTGGTAGGTGATGAGCAGGTGTAGTGCGCTGATCATGATGGACCTCCCCTGGTGGTCTTGAATCGCCATCTCGTTCGGAGTCCGTGAGGCCTCGACGCTGTCATTGCCTATCTATTCTTTTCCCCTTCGCCCGGGTTCTCCTGCGAGGTGGACCGTATTCCTGTTTGTGGCAGCGCATCGGGTGAACACCTTAGAGAGGGCCGATCACGATACGGGCATCACCCGATGTCTTTCCCTGCCCGGATGCCTATAATGGTAAGTGAGTTCAAGATGATGTTCACTGCTTCATCTGCTCTGCTGACATCATCCAGTTGGTACAAGGTGCATACTGTCCCCCGATAGACGGCCTTCTCGCCCCCCGGGAAGGCCGATTTCATTGTGGACCGGATCCGCTGGGTTTCGTCGAATCGGTACACCCTCAACATGCGCGTCGGCCAATGATCGGTTTTGCAGGCAGCGAATCAGCGTTACTTCCTGAAAGATATAGGGGAGGAATTGATGGAAGGCGGGTTAGGGTGATTGAGTACCAGGATTCTCTAGCAGGTATTACGCCAGGGAAATTAACAGGATTCTTTGTCGGCTGGAAGTCATCACTATCTCCCTGTGAGCATTTTCGGATCCTGGAGAACAGCGAGTTCATCGTTCTGGCGGTTGACAACGACACCCAGCAGGTGGTGGGTTTTGTGAATGCTCTATCTGATCATGTCAACTTTGCCTTCATTCCAATGATCGAAGTGCTTCCTGCTTACAAAGGTCGGGGGATAGGCACCAGGCTGATGAACAGGATGTTAGACCAGCTCCACGCTATCCGTTGTGTTGATCTGACATGTGATCCTGAACTCCAGTCGTTTTATCAAGGGTTTGGGATGCATAAGTCTCATGGAATGATGATTCGGAAGTACGGATGCTAGACTGAGCAGGTTGGCTTTCCTGCCGTCCATCCCGGCACTCCTGCACATCCCCCTTCCCAGCACAGCGTTGGCGCGCGTTTGATGGTGGTCATGGGACAGTGTATAATGTGACCCTGTGATCATCATGATAGCAATATTGCTCGATTCACGTTAGGAGAATGATGACTCGTGCACCTGCAAGAAATCACCCCTTTACCTGCTTATGCCATCAAGGACCTAGACGACGTTGGTCTACTCAAGGTCTACCTGGTTCAGGACTTCAATCACAGCGTGTTGATGCGATTGGTCAACTTTGAACTGGATGTTTTCGGCGACCTGGGCATGGACGAGTGGGGGCTCGTTCCCCAGATAAGGCACGGGAATGTGTTCGTCCTCAAGGAGGAGAACGCGAGCAAGATCCGTGGAATCGCCATCTTAATGCGAGATTGGGAGGATCCCGATAAGTGCTACCTGTTCGATTTTGCCATTGAAGAACAGGTTCGGGGACAGGGCCTCGGCACCCTGTTCTTGCTCGCTGTTTGTGAGAGTGTCCGGGAACAGGGTTTTCGGAAAATGAGCCTCACAGTGGATACGGACAATAAGCCTGCAGTCAGGTTGTATTCGGACAAGTTGGGGTTCGATATCGAGGAGTACCGTGAGGACGAATACGGTCGAGGGCGCGATCGATACATCATGGTCCTTGATCTGCGTGACATTGATGAGGAAATGCTCTCGGTGTCGAACTAGGTTAGACAGGATCCCAGCCAGTCAACATCCAGGAAGGTTCTGCTGCAGCCCGTGGGATTACACCCACCCACCAACTCCCGTTTACATGCTCAGTGGTCCATCGCCCCGGGTCTTTTGCGGACGGCTTCGAGTTCCTGGTGTTTCTCGCCTGCACCGGGGGTGATTCCATGTGGGAGCCGTCCCTATCGCTGAGACATCGACTCTCCTCCACCATTGAGCAGAAGACGGGCAGTATGTCATCGATGTCGCCGTCGTACCCTACAAAGGACTCGATACGCTCAGGGCAATGGCTCACTGAACGCCCACAAATATTCGGGCCCTTGCCCCTGTGGTGGGTGTGAAAATGCCCGTCTCCAGTGATTGACGGTGTTTTGTCGAACAATTAGACTATAATTGACGTTAATGTTCGGGAAAGGGTGATTGGGTTGCCCAGGATTGGGATCACGATGGGTAGTGATTCGGACATTCCTAAGATGAAGGGTGCAGCGAGCATTCCTGATGCCCGCGAGGCGGAGTGCGAGGTTTCGGCCCACAGGGCGCCGGACGGTACCGTGCAGTGGAACCGGGGCCTTCCGGTGATCATTGCCGGCGCAGGTGCCCGGGTGGCTCTGCCCGGAGCGGCTGCCGCTCACACGGATTTGCCCGCCGTTACCGCATTGAAGGCGTGGGCCTTTGACGGCCTCAAATGCCTGCTCTCCACTGCGCAGATGCCCCCAGGGGTGCCGGTTGCGACTCTGGCGGTCAACGGTGCCAGGAAAGGCGTACTCCATGGTGTCCGCAGGAAGCGGGCAGAGTACACCAGGCAGCAGTCTGCCCTGGTGGACGAGAAGGATCGGGATTTTCAGAAGAAAGGTTTCGGTGGTGACTCTTGATTCCACGATACACGTTGCCGGAGATGGGGCGTCTGTGGACCGACGAATATCGATATGAGACCTGGCGACGGGTCGAGGTGGCCTGCATGCGTGCCTGGTCCGAGCTCGGCGAAATACCCTCCGAAGCAGTTGATGAGGTGGAAGAGAAGACCCGGATCAACGTCTCCCGCATTGAGGAACTGGAGGCCGTGGTCCGGCACGACATGATCGCCTTTGTGACTTCCCTGGGCGAGCAGGTGGGAGAGGCGTCCCGTCACATTCACTACGGGTTGACATCTTCCGATGTACTGGACACGGCCCTGGGACTTCAGCTGAAGGAAGCCGGGAAGCTCCTCCTGGCTGATGTGGACGACTTCACAGCGGCCCTCGGCGAGGCAGCAAAGACGTACCGGGACACTCCGATGATCGGCCGCACCCACGGGATCCACGCTGAGCCGGTGACCTTCGGGCTCAAGCTGGCCCTGTGGTTCGAGGAGATGCAGCGGGCGCGAAAGAGGCTGGAGGATGCGATCGAGGAGGTTTCCTTCGGCAAGATTTCCGGCGCCACGGGAACTTACGCCCAGGTGCCCCCGGTGGTGGAGGAGCGGGTCTGCCGCGAGCTGGGCCTTCATCCGGCCCCGGTGAGTTCACAGATCCTCGGGCGGGATCGTCATGCCGCCTTTCTGACCCAATTGGCCATGATGGGAAGCCTGCTGGAGAAGTATGCCACCGAGTTCCGGCACTTGCAGCGGACCGAAGTCGGAGAGGTTGAGGAGCCCTTCCGTTCCGGGCAGAAAGGTTCATCGGCCATGCCCCACAAGCGAAATCCCATCGTCACCGAGAGGATCTCCGGCCTGGCCCGCCTCCTCCGGGGCAATGCCTCGACGGCCATGGAGAACGTGGCCCTGTGGCATGAGCGCGATATTTCGCATTCTTCGGTTGAACGGGTGATCATACCTGATTCTGCGATCCTCACAGACTACATGCTGAGACGGTTCACCATTGTGATCCGGGACATGCGGGTCTATCCTGAACGGATGCGGGAGAACCTCGATATGACCGGGGGGCTGGTGTTTTCCCAGAAGGTCCTGCTGGCCCTGGTCGGTGCCGGAATGCGGCGCGAGGAGGCCTACAGCGCAGTTCAGGAGGCGGCGATGGAGGCGTGGGAGACGAAGCAGTCCTTCCGTGAACTGATCGGCAACGACGAACGAGTGGTGGGCCGGGTCGACCCGGAGGAACTCGATCGGTGCTTCAACCTGGAGGAACAGCTGACCCATGTTGACACCGTCTTCAAAAGATTGGAGTTGATGTGACGTGGTAGAGGGTATTTCCGAGCTGGTCAGCAGGCCCGTTGAGGAGATCAAGGGCGAACTGTTACATAAGGGCAAGGCAAAGAAGCTGTATCGCACGCCATCCGACGATCTGCTCCTGATGGAGTTCACCGACGAGGCCACCGCGTTCGACGGTGGCAAGAAGGGCACCATTGGGCGCAAGGGTTTTTACAACTCGCACATATCGGCCGCAGTCCTTCGCTATCTCGGCAAGTGTGGGCTCAACACGCATTTCGTGGAGCAGATGGAAAATCGGTACCACCTGGTCCGTTCCCTGGAGATACTTGACCTGGAGGTTGTGATCCGCAATGTGGCGGCGGGGAGCCTGGTTCGCAGGCTGGGCCTGGAGGAGGGGATCGAGCTGTCCAGGCCGATCCTCGAGTATTCCTACAAGGACGATGAGCTGGGAGACCCCTGGCTGAACCGTTACCACATCCGCACCCTGGGCCTCTGTACCGAGGAGGAGGTCGTCCGCATCGAGGAGGATGCCTGGCGCATCAATGCCATGCTGCGGGACTATTTTGCTGCAAGAAAACTGGTGCTGGTGGACTTCAAACTGGAGTTTGGCCGGTCGTCCGACGGCTCCCTGGTTCTCGGCGATGAGATTACACCCGATACCTGCCGCCTGTGGGACATGGAGAGCGCCGAGAAACTGGACAAGGATCGCTTCCGTTACGACATGGGTGGGATCGAAGACGCCTACCAGGAGGTCTATCGCCGGGTTGCATGGGAGGGCTGAAATGCGAGTGAGGGTTTTTGTCACATTGGAGCCGGGAGTTCTCGATCCCCAGGGAGAGACC
>SKXF01000079.1 GCA_007128555.1 Clostridia bacterium
ATTCAGCCCAGGGCAGGAAAGTCCTGGGTGTCGATTCACGGGCTGTGCGGGAGCCTGTCCCCTTCTACCACCGTCAAAGCAACGATTTCATGTGAACGATCCACGTTCTCGCCCGTTGCCATCTAACCAGTGAATAGCGGGCGGCTCTCTCCGCGGGGGCCAACATTTCGTTCACCCTCGCCTCTACTTGGGAGAGCCTAAGCCTTGTCAACACGTGGTATAAGTAGTTAACTGAGAAGCAATACCTGCGCGAACGGCCATCAGGAGTTGAGTGATCACGCCCGTGGCACGCACCGCTAGATACTGGAGGCTCCAATGACCACTGTCGCATTCCAGGGGGAACATGGCGCGTATTCAGAAGAGGCAATCCACCAGCATTTTACAGAGAGGGCAACGACCCTTCCCTGCCCCAGTTTTGAACATATCTTCGAGGCCGTGACCGAGGGGCGCGCCGGTCTCGGTGCCTTGCCGGTGGAGAACTCGACAGCAGGCAGCATCAACAAGGCCTATGATCTGCTATTAGACAACGACCTGAAAGTGCACGGAGAAATCTTCTTACGCGTACAGCATCACCTGTTAGTAGCACCCAACGCGCCGGGCGAGATCACGCACGTGCGCAGCCATCCACAGGCCCTGGCACAATGCGAGAAGTTCCTCAATCGAAACAACTATGTGGCCGTTCCCTGGTACGATACAGCGGGTAGTGCCAAGGACCTGGCTGAAAAACCTGCAGAAGGCGTCGCAGTTGTTGCCAGCAGATTGGCCGGGGAAACCTACGGTTTGCAGAGCATTGCCGAAAACATCGAGGATATCGCTCACAACTTCACACGCTTCTTCCTCGTGGGAAAAGGGGATCCGGAGCGCACGGAAAGGGCAAAGACAAGCCTCATCTTCGCCGTCCCCCATACCCCGGGATCCCTGATCGCTGCGCTCAGTGAACTCTCGGAACGAGACATCAATCTTACGAAGATGGAGAGTCGTCCACGTCGCGATCGTCCCTGGGAGTACATTTTCTACGTCGATTTTGAAGGGCATTGGAAGGACAGGCACTGCCGTGATGCACTGGTGGCACTGCTCAATCGAGCTGCCTTTCTGAAGATGCTAGGCAGTTATCCCGCGGCCGAGCCCTTTGCGGAAGAGAAGAAACATGGCACCCAAAGAGAGCTCCTGCAGATTTAGGGTCTCAGTTTCTCAGGAACACACGTTGAAAGGGCCTGTCCCGCCTGAGGATGCGCCAACTCCATGTTGCTGGACAATACCACAGTGACAGGCTCTTTGCTGTGGGCAACACCCCTACATACCAGAGGCAATATCTGCCCATATACACCAGACCGCCGCCCGACAAGACTCGAGCGGCGGTCTGGACACAGGGTTTTTCTATGCACCGTTCACGGGTATGCCATCTTGATCCCAACCATGGAGACGATAGTACTCGTCAAGCATGATCTGCAGTTCAGCCTCGTCGGCCACCCAGTCCCCATCCGGACCGATGGGCTCGTTGAACATCCGGGCAGGCAACGCGTCATCACCCCGGGTCCAGCCCTCGCGAATGTTGAAGAGCTTGACCAACGTCGTTACCCTTGAGGCTATTGCGGCAAGATCACTCTCGCTCGCATCCATGCCCGTGGTCGCCCTGACAATCGTCTGCATTCCGTCCCAGCCGATGAACTTCTGGTAAAACCTGCAGAGAATCAGGCAATCCTCAAGGGTGTTCCGATTTTCGAACTTGATGAACTCCCGGGTCTTCGGCACCGGCTCCTTCGGAACCTCGTCGTTCAGCTCTGCCATGTAAAAGGAGGATCGAAGATGACAGGCTCCACGGCCCGACACAGCGTACCCCAGGCTCATGCCTCGCAGTGTCCTGGGATCATAGCCGGCCGGCTCGAGACCCTTAACATGGATGGCAATGTCCTGCAGTCCGAGTTCCTCGGCCGCCGCCCTGACGCCCCCGGCGAGGATCTCTCCCGGCCCCTCCCTGTATGCAATCTGTCTCAGGGATTCTGCGATTGCATCCACATCCCCGTAGTCGGGCTGTCCGGCGAGTTTTCCCCGCTTTGCTGCCTCAATCCCAAAGGCCACGGTATTTCCTCCCGTTATGGTGTCAAGGCCCAGTCGATCACAGAGGTCGTTGAGGTACGCAACCTCGTCGATCTGGTCCACGCAGCAGATGCCCCCCAGGGCATACAGGGTCTCGTACTCCGGCCCTTCCAGCACCAGGCCCTCGTGCCGTCCACTTTTCACCTTGATCAGTTTGCCACAAGCCATGAAACAGCGGTGACAGGCATTGGGTTTGACGTCCATTTTCTGATGCATGGCATCACTGCTGATGCCCTCCCACCGATCGTAGGACCCCTCTGCCCAGTAGCGCGTGGGAAAGGCTGCGGCGGCGTTACTGACGCCCACCATGTACGGGGTGCCCTCCTTCTGCATGGTCCGAGTGCGCTCCGTGTTGCCGTACGTCTTCACCATGTCGGTGACGTAGCTCTGAAGCATGTCTTCATCGGCCAGCGGAGTGGACTGCGAACCGCTGAAGACGATGCCCTTGAGTTTCTTGGAACCCATCACGGCTCCCATGCCGGTTCGACCGGCAGAACGCCAGTAATTGTTCTTGATGCAGGCGAATAGAACCTGGTTCTCCCCGGCGGGTCCAATGACAATGGCCTGCGCCCCCTGAACATCAACTCGTTCCAGCAGGGCATCTTCCGTCGCGTAAGTCTCTGTGCCCCACAGATCCGATGCATCGGCAAAGGTGACTCCGGTGTCGGAAATGTGGAGGTAGACAGGTTCCTCACTCGCCCCCTCGATCATGAAGGCATCGTAGCCCGTACGCTTCATGACAGGGGCGACGTGTCCACCGGAGTAGGATTCTCCGAAAAAACCGGTCAGCGGCGATTTCGCATAGACCCCAAAGCGGCTGGCTGCAGGCACCACCGTGTCGGCCACCGGTCCCGTACTGAACACGATCTTGTTATCCGGAGAAAGAGCATCAACCCCGGGCTGAAGATGCTTCAGCAACAGGTAGCTCCCCAGGCCCTTTCCTCCCAGGTATTTCTCCTGGACGTCCTCGGGAATCGCCTCTTCTTTCGTACTCCGGTTCGTCAGGTCAACCCGCAGAACCTTACCGTGAAAACCATACATCAATCGAACACTCCCCTCCGTGCTGCAAAGCCCTGGCAGATCTCATCTCCGAGCGCAGGCCCTGCCACCTCTGAAATACACGTGATCTGCAACGATGCAAAAAACCTCTGCTTCACGCATTTCTCGACCCCGGTTCCTCCGATGCATGGAACGCCTGATGCCCGTGCCGCGGATGCATCATTGCCATCTCACTCATGCAGCCGGTCGAACACGTGATCTCGGACCTCACCGAATGCCAGCGCTCCCGTGGCGTGCCCCTTGTTCAGATCGGCAACCGGACAGTCTCCATACGACTTCTTCTGCCGCTCATA
>SKXF01000429.1 GCA_007128555.1 Clostridia bacterium
CCCTCAATAGCCATATCGGTCTCTCCACCCGTGCTTTGCAGGTTGCCCTGCCCCTGTATGATGTCAATCGAGGAAATCATGGTCCCGAGGCCGATCTGCTGGGCACTGGTTCCGCCCCGCTCGTCCGAGGGTGCGGAGGCTCCCCGCAGGGTCTGGCTGAACATCTCGGCAAAACTGACCCTCGAGGCCTTGAATCCCGTGGTGTTCACATTGGCTATGTTGTTACCCAGAACATCCATCTTCACCTGGTGACTCTTCAAACCGGACACGCCGGCGAACAATGATCGCATCATGTTAATCTCTCTCCTTCCCTGATCGACCGGGGATCTCTGTGGGCCGCCTCTGGCGTTCAGCGGCTCCGACGTCCTCCGAGAGGTCCCGTCTCATTCGGCAATAGCGGCGGAATCAATGTCTGTGAAAATGCCGTCCTGCCGACGATCCCCGGAAACAACCGTCACTACGGTCCGTTTCTGCACGTTGACCACCATGGCCATGTCATCCAACACCACCAGCGATGTCCGACCTCCCCTCACAGCGAGCCGATCAACGGCTCCGTTCAGTCGTCGGTTCTGGCCCGGATCCAGCCGTATTCCCTCTCGCTTCATCCGCGCCTCGGCGTGGCCGCTGACCTTGAGCGTCTCGTCGAGGACCTCGCGAAAGGAGGGACGATCGGCCCCCGGAGACCTCGGGACGGTGCGGATCCCCGGGCCGACGCGGGTCGTTATCATCCTGTTGACACCATCTGCACCACCTACCATGGGTCTCATTCCTCCTCCGGTTCGATCCAGTGAAGTCCCGACATCTGTTGCAGCGACAGCGACTGGCCCGTATCGGTCATGACCATCAGGTCCTCTCCCGACCAGCGGACCGATTCGATGGTTCCCACGGCCCACTCACCGGTGCGGGTCTCGATCAGGAACTCTTTTCCCAGCATACTGGCACCGAGCATGGTCATCTGGCTCCGAACCAGGGCCTGCGTCTGCTGCAGCGTCGAGAACTGCGCCATCTGGGCGATGAAGTCCCGGTCATCCATGGGACTGAGGGGATCCTGGTACCGGAGCTGGGCGACCAGGAGTTTCAAGAAGGCATCCTGGCCCAGCTGGTTCAGTTCTCCCCCACCCGTTGATCGCTCTGTCGGCGCTGTGTATGTGCTTGCTCCGTCAATCCTCATTCGGTCACCTCCTCTCATCACACCAGTACGTTCACGGTTCCGCTTCCCACCGGGGCCGCCATCTCCCCGGGTGCCGCGCCTCCCTCTGAAGGGGTCGACTCCGGGGGCATCTGCCATCGGGAGCGCTCCTGCGGGCCCCCTCGGTTTTCGCCTCCATGGCGCCCCATCTGCAGGTCGACGCTTCCATAACCGAGGCCCTGCAGGTTCCGTCGCAGGGAATCGATGTCTCCAGAAAGATCCCTCACCAGGGATGCGTCCTGGCTCTGCATCCGTCCGACCAGCTCCCCCGCTCCGGTCCTGAGTCGGATCACCAGGGGTCCCGAATCAAGGTCCTTCACCCGGAGGCGGAGAAAGGTCTCATCCCCGTGACGCAGCGGAACCGCCCTGGGAGACGGTCCCCCATCCAGGGGGAAACCCCTGGCGGCCCTCGCGGGCGGATTGCTGTCCGCCTCGGGGGAAGGCGCAGGGGGAGCTGACCCCGGCGACAGCGTCTCCATCGACGCGGTGTCCGCCCTGTCGCCCGCCGGCGAAGGAGCCTGTCGGTCCTCGACCCGCTGACTCACCTTCTCCAGGGCCGCCCGGGCACGCTCGATGCCCGCGCCCTGCCCGGCCCCTCCGACGACGGCCCGGGCCCTCTCCAGGCCTCTCTCAGCTGGGGCCGCGGTCCCCGCTTCCTCCTCTTGCGCTCTGTTGAACTGCAGATCCTGTTTCCCGTTGGTCGTCTCCGGGCGCTGCTCGTTCGCCCCCGGTCCAGACCGGGTCGGGCGCCGGTTCCCCTGGATTTCACGGGACGCCTCTGGGGCTTCCTCTGCATCTCGTGGATCGGCCAGCTTCTCCGGGGCCTTGTCGGCTTCTTGAAGATCGGCCAGCTCCACAGGTACCTTCATGCTCTGTGGTTCCTCTGCGACGTTCTCCCCGTCATCAACACTGCCCCCGGTGGCGAACGCGAACCCGGAGTCCGCCTCCTCGGCATCCAGGAGCATCGGATCGTTCCCCGTTTCCTCGATGGCATCTCCGGTCAGCGAAGGGAAGAACCCGACCTGAACCTGCTCCTCGGCCTGGGAGACGGCCAACAGGGTAGCTCCTGTATCCCCATCAAGAAGCAACGCCTGCGCCATCCCTTCAACCTCGCCTGAGGAAAGGCGAGCACCCGCGGCGAGCAAAGGCACCAGGCCAACCCCGGGGACCTCCTCCTGGAGACGGTCAACCTCCTCGGCCCGGTCGAGGATGCGCCTGCACACCTGCTCCCATCCCTCTCCGTTTCCCTTTGCCTCACCACCGCGCCTTGCCCCTCGCAGGGGAAGATCGCAACCTCCGTGGATCATCTCGGCAATCGTGCTACCATTCATGGTTGTTCTCACCTCCTTCCATGACATGCCTGCTCGATGCCACGTCGTCAATGACCTTCTGCTCGTGACGCCTGCGGTGGATCTCGGCCTTCTTCTCGGCCTGCTCCCGGAGCCGGTCGAGGATCTCCCGCCTCTGCCTCGCCTGCTGCAGCCGCGTCCGTGACTGTTCGGCCAGGCGCTCCTTCTCCTTCAGGTCTTCCTCCCGGCCCGTCCGGACCGTCTCCAGCCGGACCTGGTGCCACCACCGGTTGTGAAGGGCCTCCGCCTGGCATCCCCTCTGGCCCGATTCCAGGATGGCCTCAGAGTTTCTCGCCAGATCACCCCGTGCCGCGTCGAGGGCCGCCTCGCTCTCGTTCCGCAGCATGTTGGCACGGCGAGTGGCCATCTCCTCCATATCGCACAGCCTTCTCCTCAACCGTAGAATCCGCTCAAGACGGAAGCCTGCAGAGCCCACCTCACATCGCCTCCCCTTCGGAACGGGTCAGCCGGATCAAATCCGAACGGGTCCGGGCAAAGGAACTCGCCTTTGCGAGGTCCTGCTGCAGAAAAGCCCGCATGGCTTCCCGGTGCTCAATGGACCGGTCGACGAGCCGATCCGAACCCATCTGGTAGGCGCCTATGTTGATCAGGTCGCGGGCATCCTCGTGGGCCGCCAGGAGGCGCTTGAACTCCGCTGCCGCGGCCCGGTGGGGCTCATCGGCCACGTCGCTCATCAACCGGCTAACGCTCCGCAGGACATCAATGGCCGGATAATGCCCCTCGTCGGCCAGGGCCCTCGACAGGACGATGTGACCGTCGAGGATCCCCCGGACCGTGTCCGCCACCGGTTCGTCCATGTCATCGCCCTCCACCAGCACGGAGTAAAAGGCCGTCATGGTCCCACGGTCCGAGTTGCCCGAGCGCTCCAGCAACCTGGGCAGAAGGGAAA
>SKXF01000074.1 GCA_007128555.1 Clostridia bacterium
AGCCCTGCTGAGAGAGTATTTCCCCCACAGGGACATCTCGGAGAGACGGCTCATGCGGAACATGGGGGTCATGAATGTGCTTTCATCTTGTTTCGGTGGTTTCCCCATGTGTCACGGTGCCGGGGGATTGGCCAGTCAGTACTATTTCGGTGCGAGAACCGGAGGCGCTAATGTACTCGAGGGGACCCTGGAAGTCCTGGTTGGGATCCTTTTTGGGGCGACGCTCCTGGGCTTTTTCTCCAATTTCCCCATGCCCATCATCGGTGCGATGATGATCATGGTGGGTATTGAGCTCGGCCGATTCTCACAGACACTGCGTTCGGCAGCCTTGCCCGCGGCGGGGGTCACGGTCGCACTGAGCCTCCTTTTCAACCTGGGCGTCGGCTTCGCCGGAGGCCTGGTGACCGAACTGTTGATTCAGCGTGGCCTCCGGGGGCATGACCCAGATGAGCCCGGGCAGTCACCAAGGTGAAGACACTCGAATGACGGTCAAAGATTGTTTGGATGAAGGATCGATGGGCGGCCAGGTGACCCCAGGGGGTACAACCATTGGAACACATCATACTGCTCGACGTCGGCAGCACGACCACCAAGATGTTCCACCTGCAAAGGCTGGGAAGCACCTACCGCCTGATGGGGCGCAGCCATTCTTCCACAACCGTTGAACAACCGACAGAAAATGTAATGGTTGGCGTGAACGAGGCGTTCACACAGTTAGCCAGGGCCAATGGGGCCATTCGCGAGCTCGAAAGCCAGGGCAAGATCACCTGGCTGGCGACCTCCAGCGCGGGAGGCGGCCTGCAGGTGGTGGTGGTCGGCCTTGTAAGGCACTTGAGTGCAGAGAGCGCGAACCGGGCTGCCCTCGGTGCCGGAGGCATTATCCTGGATGCCATCGCGGCCAACGACGGACGGTCACCCATGGAGCGGATCGACCGGATCAGGCAGCTTCGCCCGGACCTCATCGTCTTCTCTGGCGGCTTTGATGCCCAGTCCGTGCAACCGCTGGTGAACATGGCCGAGATCATCAAGCGAGCCCTTGCGATGCGTCAGTCCGATGAAGACCACCTGCTTCCCGTCATCTTCGCCGGAAATACCGGGGCACAGGCGCTGGTGAAGGAGACCCTCAGGGATGATGCCCTGGTGGAAGGAGTTGCGAACGTCCGGCCCGGGCCGGACCGGGAAAACATCGCCCCCCTGTCCGCCGCCATTGAAAGCAACTTCATGGAACACGTCATGGAGCGGGCACCAGGATACCGGGGCCTGAAGCAAAGAACCAGCGGCCCCATTCTCCCAACGCCCAGGGCCGTGGGCCAGATGGTGAGCGACTACGCCGCGGCCACCGGTCTGCACATCTTGCTTGCTGATATGGGAGGGGCCACCACAGATATTTTCACCGCCAGTGAAGGCCACCTCCACCGCAGCGTAAGTGCAAACCTCGGCATGAGCTACAGCATCCGCAATGCTCTGATTCGCGCAGGCAGTGACCGGGTAATGCGCTGGCTGGACCGTTCATTCCACGAAAGCGAGGTCCGGGACTACATCAACAATAAGATGTGCCATCCAACGCATATCCCCAAGACGGAGGCAGAACGGGTCATTGAGAGGGCCGTTGCCCGTGAAGTACTCGCCCTAGCCCTGCAGGATCACCTCAGGGATGCGCCCACCGCTATCAAGAAAGTGGGCATTCTCCCCAGGATGGAGGACCATGTCCGGGGAAGGATCCAGAGCACCCTTGATGTCACGGAGACCGACCTGTTGATCGGTTCGGGCGGTTTCTTCGCCCACAGTGCAGATGCCCGGGACCTGGCATTGACCCTGATTGACGGCCTGGGCCCCACCGGCGCAACCATCCTCGCCGTCGATCCGATGTTCATCACACCTCACCTCGGCCTTCTGCTGCAGCTGTTGCCCCCGGCCGAGGTCCGAGACCTGTTTGAACGCCTCGCCCTTCGCAGGTTGTGCGTCCTGGTTCGCCCCGGGACGCCCCGAGAACTGCGGATCCACTTCAGCGACGACACGATGAGGCGGTATGTGTCGGGCAAGATCTACTTCGAAGCCGTCTACGGGGTAACGCGGATCACGGGGATCCATGGGGTCTCCGTGAACAGGCCCGCCGTCCTGCAGCTGCCGCATCTCGATGGGGACGCAGGGTTCAACCTGGTCGTCGATCTGAGGGAGACGATCGAGCCCATGTCAGCACCGGTATCTTTCAGCTCCTTTGACAACGTCTCACCCCCTGTGAATGCTGAGGTCACGTACCGCATCGCTCTTCCCGAAGGCGCGACGGTTTCGGTGAAACCGGGACAGGACGTTGAACCCTCAACGGTCCTGGCGATGAGCCGAGATCATGTCAGCTTTCCCTGGTACCTGTCGCCCTGCCCAGCATTGAGGATTGAACCCGAAGTATTGCCAGCAGTTATGCTCAAAGAAGTGGGCGACCGGGTGGGGAAAGGAGATATCCTCGCCTCTGCTCGGGTTGGCGCCACCATATACGAGTACAAGGCCCCGGTCCGGGGGCAGATCACCAGCATCTGTTCCGATTCAGGGCGAGTTGTGATTGAGGAGCAACTGGACGAGCGCGAGGCTGCCGTCAATGTGGCCGCAGATCTCGGCATCTCCACAGATCGGGCTAAGCAATACCTGCGGGTGAAGACCGGAGACCGGGTGCTCGAGGGGACGATCCTGGCATCGCTGCACACCGGAGGCTTGCTTGGCCTCTTCGCGAAGAAAGCCACGGCCCCCCTGTCTGGGACCGTCACATCGATCGATGACGGCACCGTGATGATCTCACGGCAGGGTCCCAGGAAGAGCCTGCGGGCGGAAACCTACGGCAGGATTGCCCGGATCGGCGACCACGAGATTACTGTGACAGGGCGCGGCTGGAACATCAGGGGGACCTATGGCGCAGGTGCCCGGGTGGCTGGAACGCTGCACATCCTGGACGAAACCTGCGATGGATCGGACGGGGTCATCTCGGAGCAACACTCCGGTGCCATCTTGGCTGTGAACCGCACGCTGACCTGGCCCCTGCTGCGGCAGGCACAGGAGATGGCGGTGAAGGGGATCGTGGCACCGCGCGCCACCGGGAGGATCCTGGAGGAGTATTTCGAGGACCCATCCTGCGAAGAAAGCTCCGGCAACCGCAGAACGCCTCTGAGTATCTGCCTGCTGGCAGGTTTCGGTGACCAGGGGACCTTCCCGGATAAAACAGCCTCGGTGTTCGAGCAGCACAGGGGTGGACCGGCCGTGCTGGAGGGAATCACTCAGGTCCGGGCGGGAGTCATCCGTCCCCACGTATTTCTCCCCCGGGAGCCTGGGAACTCCACGCGCCCATCGATGTCATGTCCGGTGCCATGGTAATGATCGGTCCAGGGCCGTCTCATCGGACCTGCCGGGATATGCGTCGTTGCAAGGGCAAACGAGGAAGGGGATCGTCATCATGGGACGATATTCGGTCGTGCTGTTCGACTACGGTGGTACACTGGTGGATTTTTATCAAAGAGACCAGTTTCCGCAGATCCTACGCGAAGCGCTTTTCGAGGCAAGCACTATGTTGTTTCAAGACAGGGCGACGATGGCCCGGGATGAGGACATCTGGCGCCGGGTAGCGCGGGAAGATCATGAGCGCCCGGATCACCGCGTGCGACCTCTTGAAAGACGGCTCGCCCGCATTTTCAATGTTGGTCACGGTCAACCGTTGGAGGCTGCTGCGACGGCCTTTACCCGGGTCATCCGGGGACATGGTACCCTCCTACCTGGTGCACGGGCGATGTTGACTGACTTGACCGAACGGGGCTATCGCCTCGGCCTGGTGTCCAATACACCCTGGGGTTGTCCAGGAGAAGCGTGGCTTCGTGACCTAAAAGACCGTGGTCTGCGAGTATTGTTCGAGCAGGTGATCTGCTGTCGAGACGTTGGATACCGCAAGCCGGCACCAGGGGTGTACCGCCATGCCCTTGAACTCTTTGATGTTCAGCCCAGTGATTGCCTATTCGTGGGCGACGATCCCCTGTGGGATGTGCGCGGTCCTCAGGACATCGGCATGGATGCGCTTCTGTTCGACCGCGAGGGAACCAGTCCATCATCGAAGTCCGTACGCACACTGCCGGAGATTGCTGCCTACCTTAACGACGACCAGGTATAGGTGTCGCTCATCACGAGATATGAAGCCTCGGGACACGATCATCTGGTGGCCTGGCCGACTTCGATACGAGCCAAAATTGACAGATCCCAGTGATGGCGTTAAACTTAAGTTGTCATTGTCACGGGAGTAGTTGGATGGCTGGTGCCACCCGCGGACTTCAAATCCGTTGACGGATGGGCCGAACCTGTCCGTGGTGGGTTCGATTCCCACATACTCCCGCCACTTTCCCCTCACATTTTAAGGAGTTGATTTTGTGGTCAAGAGAAATGCTATGCTCAGGGAGCTGAAGGATCTCTTCGAATGGGTAAGCTCCAGGTATGCAGACCAGAACGATAACCTGACGGCAAAGGATGTACAGGAGCTCCGGCTCAGGGTGCAGAGCCTGCAGAACCACCTGGCGTAGATCTACCACGGGCTCGGCCACCTCATGGGCCCACCCAGCACCCGGGATGCGAATGTGGCCCATGCAGGGAAGGAGAGGTGCGTTGCGTCATTCTCTGAAGTACGGTGACCAGGTAGTGACGATCGATCTCGGCAACGACTGGGCAGACCGGGCATCTGTGATAAGCAAGATCTCGCCCCGCGATGCTTCGGGCGAGGAACAGGAAGAGGTCGTCCGGAGCGCCCTGGATCATCCTGTCGCCAGCGCCCGCCTGCAGGACCTTGTGCAGCCAGGCGAGAGCGTATGTGTTGTGACCAGTGATCTGACCCGCCCCATGCCTTCAGATGTGGTTCTGCCAGCCCTGCTCGAGGATCTGTTTGCTGGAGGCATTTCTCCGGATGACATCACCGTGGTGTTTGCCACGGGTATTCATCGCTCCCAGAGTCGGGCGGAACAGGTGAAACTCGTCGGTGAGGATATTGCACACCAGGTTCGATGTGTGGACAGTGACCCAGGGGATGTGGTTTTCGTTGGCCGCACTGAGAAGGGTACACCGGTGCAGCTGACCCGCGTGGTGGCAGAGTCTGATCGCATCATTTGCCTCGGAAACGTGGAATTCCACTACTTCGCAGGATACTCCGGGGGAGTAAAGGCCATACTGCCCGGGGTCTGTAACTGGGAAACCGTGGCCTCCAACCACAAGATGATGATGGAACCCGAGGCCAGGGCCGGCGTCATCGCGGGAAATCCGGTCCGTGAAGACATTGACTCTGTCCTCGACCTCGTTCACGTAGACTTCATTCTGAACGTGGTACTCGACGATCAGAAACGAATCGTCAAGGCCTACGCTGGAGATCCGATCGCAGCGCACCGCCGGGCCGCCGCCTACGTGGATGCGGGCAACCGGATCTCTGTTCGCGGGCCCGGACACCTGGTCATCGCAAGTACTGGAGGATACCCGAAGGACCTGAACCTTTACCAGGCGCAGAAAGCCCTTGACCATGCCCAGGCCTTCGCCTGTCCCGGGGCACCGATCATCCTGGTCGCCCAATGCTCCGAGGGCTACGGCAACCGGGTTTTCGCGGAGTGGCTGTCCGAGGCTGATTCCTCGCAGCAGGTACTGTCGCGACTTCGGGAGGATTTCGAACTGGGTGGCCACAAGGCTGCCGCCCTGGCTCGAACGCTACGTGACAACCCGGTCTGGCTGGTGTCAGACATGGAACCGGACCTTGTGCGGAACGCTTTCATGAAACCCCTCGAGCTCCGTGCGAACCGGACCCTGCAGATCCCAGAAGAGGCCCTTCACATTGCCGAAGATTTGTCGACGGAGACCGATACCCGGGTGCTGATCTTGCCCGAGGCGGCCTCGGTACTGCCTGCCCCCGTAACCGGGTAGCGATGGGGACGATTCCCTGATCTGACGATCTCTCCGTTTACCCGTGAGTATTGAGTTGTTCCGACAAGGGACACGTCGGGGCGAAGAGAAGCTCTATCGTCGGCAACAACACTGCGCTTCAAAGCACACGCCTTGTTCGAAAGCCCGACACCACAGCCACCGTCCCCGGCCTTCAGGGGCATGAAGCCTGCAGCTACCTGGCAACCGAAAAGGCAACGCTGTGGGCATGTTTCTAGCCGTGTGATCCCCATCTGCCAACCAACTACGATATGAACATCAAGAGCGATTGGGATCGGCCATTGCGGGGCCGGGGAGGTGAAATGCGTCGGCGGGGCACATGGCAGGCACAAGCCGGGCCACGGAAACGCCGTCCCGCTCGCCAGGCGGTTCCTCCCAGGAATCAAGGAGCGCGGCCCACAAGGACGCCTCGACCGAGGATAGGATGGGCGACGCCAGGGCATTCCTAAACATATCCATGGATGAGAGGAGAGTCCATTGTCATGAGACGAACCACTGCGGCACTTATCCTGTGCCTGGCCCTGTCCGTCCTGCTCCTTGCAGGGTGCGGTATCTTTTCAGCCTTTCAGGCAGCACCCGATGAAGAGACGCACCTATTGGTCACAACAACCATTTACCCCCTCACCTGTATTGCCCGGGAAATAGGCGGGGATCGGGTGACACTTACCACCCTGCTTCCTGCGGGAGGAAGCGCCCACCTGCACGAGGTGGGCCCGGCGATGATGAAACATGCCGTCAGCGCAGACCTTCTGATCCGGATTGCAGGCGGTCTGGACGGCTGGGCTGAACAGGTTTTCAGCGTGGCCAGGGAGGATGCAACGATCCTGGAGATCGTCACGGTTCTGAACGAAAGCGGGGGAGAGGACCTGGGGGATCCTCACATCTGGCTCGATCCCATCCTCGTCCGTGACGACATCGTCCCCCTACTGGTTCATCGTTTCTCTGCTCTGGATCCCCAGGGCTCTGCGCACTACGAGGACAACGCGGCCCGCTTCACCGACGAACTGACCGGGCTGGACCGGGAGCTACAGGACATGTTCCGGGATATCACCGTGCGATCTTTTATCAGCGACCATGCCGCCTGGACCCATTTCGCCCATCGGTACAACCTGGAGCAGAGGGGAGTCCTCGAGTCGACTCCCGGTCACGAGTGCAGCCCCCGGGAAGCAACGGAGCTCGTTGATCTGGCCAGACATGAAGGCGTTCATGTGATCACCACCACCCGGGGTCACGGAACGATGCTGGCCGAGGCCCTGGCGGGGCAGGTCGACGGCATCCTGCTCGACCTGGATCCCCTCGGTGATCCTGACTCAAAAGATCGCAGTTCCTATGCCCAGATCCTGCGGTACAATGCTGCAAAGCTCGCAGCCGCTCTTGGCGAATCCGTCTACCCATGAACCTCCGCAGGCAGGACGCTGACCAGCCTAGCAGTGATGGTCAACGTCGCCCAGTGCTCCTGCATGGATCAGAAGTCCTCACGGTGAGCGGGCTGTCCGTGACCCTGGGCGGGCATCCCGTCCTTCGGGACATCAGCTTTGCCCTGAAGCAGGGTGAGATCGTCGGTCTCGTTGGCCCCAATGGCGGCGGCAAGACCACCCTGCTCCGTGCCATTTGTGGACTGGTTCGACCGGATCGGGGGACCATCTCCAGCAAGTACACGCGACCCGACAGGAGATCCAGATCCATCGGATACATGCCCCAGGGGATGGATCTCAAGAAGCGTTTTCCCGTCTCCACGTACGACCTGGTCATGATGGGACGTACGCGCCTGATCGGCCCCTGCAGGCTCCCCCATGCCGAGGATCACAGGAGGGTGAGAAGGGCCATGGAAGCCCTGGAAGTAGCGAGAAGGCTCTGGCATCTTCCGATTGGTGCCCTGTCGGGGGGGCAGAAGCGGCGCGCCTTTCTCGCCATGGTGCTCGCCGGAGACAACCGCCTCCTGCTCCTGGATGAGCCGGCAGAGGCCCTCGATTTCACGGTAGAGCAGCAGCTCTATGAAACACTCAAGAAGATCTGCGCCGACTCGGGAATCAGCATCCTCCTCGTGTCCCACGAGCTCAACAGGATGGCCCAGATCGTTCATCGACTGCTGGCCATCAACTGCAACCTCTACATTGAGGGAAGACCCGACGCAGTGCTGCAGAGTCGACAGCTGGGGCTCTGCTTCGGCCTGACAGCAGGGGATGAGATCAGGTGATCCCCCTGTTGTCGGCGGTTCTGAACTATCCTTTCATGCTCCATGCCCTGATCGGCGGGCTCCTGATCGCCTCATTGTGCTCGATTCTATCCTTCTTTGTTGTTCAGCGGAGTCTGTCCTTCGCCGGGGCGGGGATCGCCCATGCCGCCTTCGGCGGACTGGCCCTTGGCGTTCTTCTGGACCTGGAACCGATCATCACAGGGACGCTCTTCAGTGTGATCGTGGGAATCCTGATCGCATCCGTCTCCCGTAAGAGGAGGCTGGAGGTCGATGTTGCCATCGGGATTGCCTTTTCCACATCCATGGCCCTTGGCGTCCTGATGATCAGCAGCACCCAGGGACGATACTTCGGCGAACTGTTCAGCTACCTGTTCGGCAACATCCTCGCTGTCTCCGCGACAGACTTGTGGCTGATCGTGGGACTCACGTTGATTGCCGGGGGATTTCTAGGAGCATTTTTCAAGGAACTCCTGTTGGTCAACATGAACGAGGAGATCGCGGAGGCACAGGGGGTCGCCATCGGCCTTTTGCACTATGGACTCCTGGTTGCCCTGGCCCTGACCGTCGTGCTCTCAGTGAAACTGGTCGGTGTGGTCATGGCCTCGGCCCTGCTGGTGATACCCGGTGCAACCGGGGAGCTGCTCTCGGCCAACTACCGGAGTATCCTGGTCTACGCATGGCTGACAGGCATGTCCTCCGTGGTGCTTGGACTCGGTCTGTCGTACAGCACGAGCTGGCCTGCAGGGGCAACCATCGTGACCGTGTCCGCTGCGATGTTCTTCCTGGCACTGGTCTTTTCTCCCCGCAGGAGTATCATCAAGTAGCATCTGTTCCGCAATGGTAGAAACGGAGGGGCAAGATTGAGTGAAGACCTACGGGAAACCGAAGATCCCAGGCACCGATTCATTCTCGATATCATGGTCGACAACGTGCGCGCTGTTCTTGGAGACAAGAATCTCCACGTCCAGCATGAGTCCTACCCCTATCCGGAGCCGCCGGAGATCAACGGCGTTGTACCCGCCATCTATAGCTATGGAGGCGGGGAATGCATCGCAGCGGATGTAGCCCTGGGAGAGGACATGCTGGATCTCAAGCATCAACGAGCCATGGTGTCGTGGGCTGACGAGGTTCCGAGCCGTCACTACTGGATAGGGATCCCCCTGAACTATGATACCAGCGACCAGCAGGAGACGTGGCAGGAGGAAGGACGGATCACTCTACACGCCTTCCAGATCTGATGAACAGGAGAGGACGGGATCCCGCCCTCTCCTGTGCCTCACGCTTTCAGATGTCGGTCCAGCTCCCGTTCGATCTTGGCAAAGGCATCTGCCCAGGTGCGTCGGTGTGTGAAGGTATGAGCCTCGTCAGGATAGTAGTACGCTTCATACTCCGCGCCCAGGGCGAGGCAATCCTTGACGATCCGATCCATCTGGGCAAAGTCCACGTTAGCATCCGCCGTGCCGTGGAAGTTAATGAGGGGACGTTCCAGGTTCTCCTTGAAACTGCAGGGCGAACCGATCCGATACAGTTCCGGGCTCTCTTCGGGAGACCCTTTGAAGTAGATCTCAAATCCGCCTCCCAGTCTTCCATGGCGTTCCTGGATCCAGTAGATCCACTGGGCGAAGTCCCAGATCCCAGCTATGTTGATCCCCATCCGGAACTCGTCCGGGTACTTGGTCAGGGCGGTCAGGGTCATGTAGCCGCCGTAGCTCAGGCCCCATACTCCCACCCGATCCTCGTCGACGTAGGGGAGAGCCTTCAAGTATCTCCCTGCAGCCACCACATCGGCTATGTCATCCACCCCCATCTTGCCGTAGATTCCATTGCGAAAATCCCGACCATACCCGATGCCTCCCCGGAAATTCACCAGGAGCGAAGCATATCCCTGGTGCGCAAGATACTGGGAGTAGGCATAAAATAGGGCGTAGGAACGCATGGGGTGGAACCCATATCGCATCTGCCTGACGGGCCCGCCATGAACCCACACAAGGGCGGGATGCTTCTTCGCCTCTTCAGCACAACCCGGTGGGGCAACCAGGTAGCCGTGCACCTTCAACCCCCCAACACTGTCAAAGGTGACCTCCTCGGGAACGATGCACTTGTCGGGAGTCCAGCTCCCGGGCAGGGTCTGCATCAGCTGGCAGGTCTCAGGCCCCTCCTGGATCACAGAAGAAGCGTGCAGGTCATCCAGGTTCACCGGGAGGGTCCACAGGTCCGCACTCCGGTGGGGGTCGCAGTGTAAGAAGGCCAGGACCGATCCATCCGGGGACCATTTGGGAGCTGCATTGGTGCCGGGGAAATCCGTCAGCTGATGGTTGCTCTCAGCGTCTGCATCCAGGATCCACAGCTGCCGCTGACCGCTGCAGTTTCGGTTCGAGGAGTACGCAACGTAACGGCCGCCTGGCGCCCATGCTGGCTCATCTCCCATGTATCCAAAGTCCTCGCATTTGCCGAAGGTCCTCTGCTGCATGGCCCCCGTATCGCGGCAGTAGATGTACAGGTGGGCCCACCCATCGTCCTCATTGATGAACAGGATGCGGTTGCCGCCGGGTTCTGGGTAGGCTCCTGACACACGAAGGGCTCCCGGAATACCCTTTGCGACCTGCTGGTACACTGCCTCCACGTCGGCCTGCAAAATGGACGGCGCTGCGGTCCAATGATCCCGAGCCTCTCTCTTCTGAGCCTGTACGGCATCCTTCGGAAGAGTGGCCAGGTAGAAGTCAACGATGGTGTTGCGCTCCTTGGACTGGGCATACAGGATCTGCCCGCTCTCCGTCCAACACAGCCCTGCCACGGGACCGAGCCTCCACGACGTCCGCCACAGGAGCGCGCAGCGGGTACTGATCACGCCCAGGTGGATGGTCTTGTCCGGTTCCCGGAAATGAAACAGGATCATGTCGCCCCCCGGGGACCACTTCAGCGCTTCTCCCTGGCCAAAGATGCGGGGAATAACCGCCGAGTTGCCTCCGGGTCTGTATGAGCGGGTCACCTTCTCCCTGTCATCGTGGATCCAGAGGGTTCCGTCCCGGATGAAAGCGAGAAACTGCCCGTCCGGAGAATAACAGGGTGCCTGCTCGTTCTGTAGCGTCTGAGTGAGGGCCCGGCTCTCCCAGTGTTCACCGTTGAACTCCGACACCCACAGGTTCCCATCCTGAATGTAGGCGAGACGGGTCCCAGAGGGATGCCAGGTGTAGGGCCCGGCATCCTTGCGGGCAGCAGATATCTGCCAGGTCACTTCTGAGTCTGAGTCGACAACCCACAGGTCGTGCTTGCCGCCATCATCGAGCAGGTATGCAATGTGTTTCCCCGCGGGAGCCCAGGACCAGGACTCCAGATACTTCAAGTCTAATACTTCCTCTAGTCCAATCATTCCCATATAACTCACTCCCTTATCTTGTAGGGATAATACCCTCAACATTCAAGGAAAGCCTGCGCATTCCTGCATATCACGATAGTACCCGACGCAATAAAGAATCCATCTTGGAATCTCCCTCCTGAACGACATATTCTGACACATTTCGACTTGCCCCGCATGATAGACTGGCATATACAGGTAAGGGAAACGGAGGAATATTGCATTCAACGTCAAACGAAGATCGATCGCAATGGGGTTCCATGAGAGGAGTAGGTTACACGAACACATGACTTTTCCACGTTTTCGATTCCTACAGACCGTCATTAGAGACCTGAGTGATCACAGAGGCAACTCAACATACCGCTACGATCTGCTGGCGGACTGCAAGCCCGAGGTGCCTCATTACATCATTCGAGCCCATAGATCCCTACTTAGAGAAGATGGAGATACATACTGCGAGACGGCAAGCATCGCCCACCCGATTTACGGCGACGAGTCCGACATCTGCGATGTGTTCCTGGACATAGCGCATGCGAATCACCCCGTTGACCCCGTTCACCTCGACGACATTCTACAGGACAGCTGTACGGCGGGAGTTCTCCGCGAGCAGCAGCTTCAGTCGAGCCGATGCCTCAAGCAGTACCATGACTACGATCGGCCGTGGGAGAGGAGATGATCCCGCAGGACCTGGGGTGACGGATGGGGAATGGGCTGGGCATGACCATGCGGGCCCAGTGCGCTGTGTGAATACGGGCTGACAGGCCCACCAGTTCCCATCTACATCATTGCGAACACGTTTGGGGCGTGGCCAGATCCTGCACTTGAGCCATTCACAGACTGATGAGAAAGTCGGAGAGGCCCCCGGCAAGGTCCGGGGGCCTCCAGAGCATTGAACATCGACCTGATGAAAAAACAAGAACTGGAAGGCGTTTCCTTAGCATAGGGGAGAGGACCGGTCGGAGGAGCGTTTGCACCTGCCACCGTGCCAGGGACGTTGCTACCGTGCACAGGGAGCGAGGGCGTTGGATGCAACGAGAGTCGGCCGATTACGAACAGGGAAAACGCGAAGGATTGCGGTGCGTGTTTGAAGCAAGTCTAACATGTGATGCAGTCATC
>SKXF01000208.1 GCA_007128555.1 Clostridia bacterium
ATCACAGACAGGTCTTCAAACTCTCCCTCGTCCCCTCCTTCGGCCAGGGCCCCGCGAGCAGCATCCTCAATGGCCTTCATGATAGCCTCGCTGGTCACAGTGGCCCCAGAGTGGACGTCCACCTCAACTTTCTGACGGGCGAGAATCTCTTCCGTCACAGCAACGATGGCAGGATCAGCCAGATCCGGAGTCTCCTCATGGTCCAATATCCGGATCCTGACCAACTCACCGCCAGAGAAATCAACCTCAACCGTCAACATGCCTCGGTGGCCCTCTGCCTGGCCCCGGTACACGCCATCGGGAACAGAGCTAAGTTCGATTTCTTCATGATCATCCGCACCATCCAGCGACATCTTTACGGCCTCGATAATAGCCATGGTCGTCTCCGTCGCTCCCGAGTAGGCATCAACCTCGATCCTTTGCTCCTCGAGCATACGCCTGGGGATCAGCGCCAGAATGTCGGCAATGTACTCATGAATGTCGTAACTATCCACGATCTCTACCCGTACGAGCATGCCACCTCTGACCTCGACCTCCACCTCGAGCACACCATCGTAACCCATGGCCTGACCCCGGTAGGTCCCGTCGGATATCTGCGCCAGATCGAAAGACGGGTCATCGGCACCCAGGGTGGCAAATGCGTTCTCAACCGCCTCAATGATGCCCCTGGTGGTGGCCGTGGCACCGGAGTAGACATCTACCTGGATCGTCTGCTGATCGATCATAGTTACTGGAATGACTTCCAGGGCAGGTCCCGCGATGGACGGGGTCTCTGCGTGCTCCACAATACGGATACTGATCAGGCTACCGTCTCGCACTTCAACCTCGACGACGATGTTGCCACCGAAGCCCCGGCCGTCGCCCTGGTAACGCCCATCAGGGATCTCATGGAGCTCCAGGCCCGTCACCACACCGGCCATTGCGCGTGCCCAGCGGCCCAGAGCGTCACCCACCGCACCGGCCACAGCCTGTGAGGACACGGTGGCTCCCGCCAGGCCGTCCAGATCCCGATCAATCACGAAATCATCATCGTACGTCTTCCCCTCGAACTGCTCTCGAAACCAGTCCTGCGTGACGTTGGATCCCAGGCCGGGAGTCTCTCTCTGGCTGAGAACCTGGATGGGTGCCACCACGGTACCAAAGATATCGACAGCAACTAGCACGGAGATATCCGCTGAATAGCCCTGGCGGAAGGTCAAGATCACATGACCCAGCAGTTCATCTCCCCGGAAGCCCTCGTAAAGCGCCCCGCCGTCCCACTCCTCGACAGGCTGGAAGATATCAGCTCCAGGCAAAGCCCACGAGAGAGCTTGCTGTAGTTCTCGAGCCCGGTTCTGCTCAATCACCGGCTCGGTCGCTGCTGCCGTCAGGGCCAGCGAAAGGGCTGCCACGGTACATAGAATCATCAGAAAGCCACCGGTTCGGAGAATATCGAGTTTTCTCATCAATCCCACCCCTAACCGCATTTAAGCCCACATAGATGGGCACTTATGATCCACTTCAAACTTATCTCAATGAAAGGTGTTATCCATTTCACGTTATCTATTTCTCATGGTACTACAATTTGGCTGCCCGCTCAATAGTAACCCGCTAATTGCCCTATGTAGCCCCAGTTCGGATCCCGAAGATGGATATGGTTTTTAGCGGATACCTTGCGAGAACTCAGAGCGCACGAATATAATAGTGATTAGATTCGCAGATCGCCACTGTAGAACCTGGTAATCAGCAGACACGAGAGGAAGATAACCTATGAAGCAAAAACTACCCATTGTTATCCTCATTCTTATACTTGGCACAGTTGTTGTCGCAGGATGTGGAGCATCAGAGGCTGAACCTGGGTCACAGGATCTTGCCGACGGAACGTATGAAGGCGCGTCCGACGCCAGTGCGCGAGGCTATGCGTGGTCCCAGGTGGTGATCTCGGGCGGCGAGATCACTACGATCGAGTTGAAGGAGTTCCGAGGTGACGGGACGGAGAAGACACCCGGTACCTACGACTACGATCCGTGGGCCGAGGCCCTGGAGAAGATACCCCAGGCGATGATCGAGGCCCAAAGCGCCGATGTTGATGCGGTGGCCGGAGCAACGGGCTCCAGCGAACTCTTCGCACAGGCAGTCCGCCGCGCGCTTGGGGAGGAAGACGATTCGGTCGGCCCCTTTGCCGACGGTGTTCATGAAGGCTTCTCTGATCCTGGTCCCCGTGGCTATCTCGCAGTGGAGGTCGTGGTCCAGCGAGGGACCATCACCGCCGTGAAGATGAGCGAGTTCCAGGGCGACGGCAACCTGAAGACACCTGAGAACTACACCTACGAGCCGTGGCTCAAGGCAGCTGAAGAACTACCGGCAGCAGCACTCGACGCCCAATCTGCCAGTGTTGATGCCATCGCCGACGCCACATCGACCTCCAACATGTTCCGACAGGCCATGGCCCGCGCACTCGGGCAAGAGCCCGCCCTCGAGTTCGGCCCCTACAGGGACGGCACGTACGTAGCTCGTTCAGATGAGTCCGGACGCGGAGGTTCCGTGGAAGCCGAAGTCCGCGTGCTCCTGGGCCGCATCGTGGCGGTGAGCTTTGATGAATACCAGGGCGACGGGGAAGTCAAAACCCCGGACAATTACGAGTACGAGCCGTGGCTCAAGGCAGCTGAAGAACTACCGGCAGCTGTCATCGATGCCCAGTCCGCGGATGTTGACGCCATCGCCGACGCCACATCGACCTCTGACATGTTCCGACAGGCCGTTGAGCGCGCCCTGGACGACGCCTCGTAGGCTATCTTCTCTTGTAGAGTCCACAGGGGCCACTGCAACCGGGGCCCCTGTGGACTCACGGTAGCACCTGAAGAAGCAACCTCAGCAACCGAACGATGGCCCAGGCCGATCCGTTACCTTCCGGTGATCAACCACTACCATCGAGAGTCCCTCGCAGCATGCAGCAGACACCTGCGTTCCCTTCGGGCCGTTTCAACACGCCCCTCATAAACCCGCTGGAAACGGGGTTCATGGCTGATGGCGCAAAGGCCGAAGTCATGAGCG
Source organism: Clostridia bacterium (assembly GCA_007128555.1). The sequence continues at coordinate 3,034 of SKXF01000208.1, forward strand.
AACCGGTTCATCTCCCATGGGTACCGTGGAGGAGATCTGCGCTGACAGTGGACAGGCATGAGAAGCCAGGGGACTCAAGGATTGCTACCCTGACCCATGGCGAACGAGACGCCAGATCCATCGGGCATGGGAACCCCGGACCATCTGGCATGTTGGTCACTTGATGCGATGTAATTCTCTCAACAGTGAACGCGTCCTCTCAGCCAGGGCCCAATCCACGGACACTTCCAGCTGGACACCCTCACGTCCGTACTCCTCGCGGTGAACCTCACCATGCTGGTGCAGCTCATTGACCACTTCCATGTGAGAATACGGGATGTCGAACGTCTCGTGTACCCGATGTTGCTGGACGACGTGGGTCATCGCGTCAACCAGTGGATCGATCCCCCGGCCATGAAGGGCCGATACGGTCACCGGACGGGGCAGATTGCGGATCAGACCCGGATCAGGGGGTCCTTCAATCCGATCCACCTTGTTCAGGACGGTGATCATTTCCTTGTCCATGACGTTCAGACCTGTCAGAACCTCGATCACCGCATTGACCTGCTCGGGCCAATCGGGATGAGATATGTCAACGACATGAAGGAGGTAGTTCGCCTCGTTCAGCTCCTCCAAGGTGGCCCGGAAGGCAGCCATCAGCTGGTCGGGCAGATCCCGGACAAAGCCGACCGTATCGACAAGGCAGGCTTCGTAGGAACGAGAAAGCTCCATCTTGCGCACCAGCGGGTCCAAAGTCGCAAACAGGCGGTCTTCTGCCAGCTGATCGGCCCCAGTGAGACGATTCATCAGGGTGGACTTGCCGGAGTTGGTGTAGCCAACGAGGGCGAAGAGGGGAACGGCACGACTCTGCCTCTTATCCCGCATTCGCTGCCGATGGCTCCTGATTTCGCGGATCTGCTGTTTGAGGTCACTCATCTTGCGACGAACCCGCCTGCGGTCAGCTTCCAGCTTCGTCTCACCTGGTCCCCGGGTTCCGATTCCGCCGGCCAATCTCGATAGTGCCTCACCCATTCCTGTGAGACGGGGAAGGAGGTAGGACAACTGGGCCAGCTCCACCTGGATCTTGCCTTCCTTGCTGCGCGCCCGCTGGGCAAAAATATCCAGGATCAACCGGGTACGGTCGATCACCTTGACGCCCATCATCGCCTCAAGGTTGGTCTGCTGCCCTGGGCTGAGTTCGTGGTTGAAGACCACCATGTCGATTGCCAGGTCATCAACCGCTTCAGCGATCTCAGAGGCCTTACCGCTACCGATGAACGTGGCGGGATCCGGACTTCTGCGCTCCTGCACAAACTCCTCGACCACCTGACCTCCCGCAGTAAGAACGAGCTGGCTCAGTTCCTCACGGCGACAATCCAGCGTGGGATCGCCGTACCTGCTGGCCAGGTCCCTCGTGATCAGAGTCACGGAAGCCGCCCGTTCAGGTGCGTACCGGATGTCCATAGATCATCTCACTCTCACCATAGTTTGTCCTCCATTATAACACATAGCCAATACCGAACAGCTTTCACCCCCACACCACGTCTCCGCGTGCCGCGAACGCAACTGGCCCTGGCCTGTGTCCAATACGTGGGAGTTTTCCGATCACCCCCGGGAGATCCTGGGGGAACCAGGGGTGGCACCCGGTGACCCAATTAAGAAAGCCCGACCCTCCAGGGCCAGGCACGGCTCCCCGCAGTGAAGTGTGCCCATCCGCAAACCGATGGCGCAGTTGCCTACCGGGACTCCCCCAGAAACCATGAAGTCAGCCGGGCTCCCTCTCCCCTGCCGGCTGAGAGGGGAACCACCTCCATGTCCGGAAAACGCTTGCCCAGTTCACCCCTTCCCACCTGAGCCCAGGGCAGGTCCATCTTGCTGGCCACCATGATGTAGTTCGGCGGCCTGTGTGATCGCCTTCCACCACCATTGGACCCGAGCGCCCGACGGACAAGGCCCTTCCATTTTTGAAGGGCACTCCCCGTCCCAGTGCCATTGCTGGATGCGAGCCGGTTCCAGTCTGCCCTGTGAACCAACTCATGAAGGGCCGAGTCAACCCCGGCAAGACCCCTCTCACCACCCAGCTGACCCACCCGCGATGCATCAATGACGTGAACGATCGCGTCACAGAGCAGGAGGAGCCGGATGACCTCTGCCGTTGCCTTTCGCTGGGCCGGTGAAGACTGCACGTCATCGGCCAGGCCCGGGGTGTCATAGATGGTCCAATCACAGCCCTTTGAGCCCAGTAATCCACGCGACACGGCAACTCGGGCACATGCCATGTTGCTTGGGGTCGATATTGTCTTTGCGCCTCCGGCGCGAACCCCTGACGAACCGTTGCTTCGCACCAACACACCCCGTCGACGGCCGAGCTCCGCCACCAGGCGCGCAAAGAGTGTGGATTTGCCTCCACCGGGCGCTCCTGCTATTGCACACCTCATCACAGTCGAATCCCCTCGAATTCGTTCTCAGTGAGCACGATCAGATCCTCACGTGTGATGTTGTCCTGTTCCACCAGGCGAAGGGCCTGCCGACGCATGGCCGACTCGAGGAGGTTCCGAACGTGCCGGGCATTGCCCTCGCGTCTCGAGATCAGGCCCTTTTCCAGGAGGCTGACCAGGCTGTTCTCCGCCCCGGGAGAGAGCCGATACTGTCTTTGCTGCAGCATCAGGTTGGCAATCGCCAGCAGATCCTCCGCACTGTAGTCGGGAAAGTCCATGTGTATGGCGATGCGCGAACGCAGTCCAGGGTTTTGCTCGAGAAACCACTCCATCTCGCTACTGTATCCGGCGAGGATGAGAACGAATCTGTCCTTGTGATCCTCCATGGCCTTGACCATCGTGTCAATGGCTTCCTTGCCGAAGTCCTTCTCACCTCCGCGCGCCAGGGAGTAGGCCTCATCGATGAAGAGGATCCCATCCATGGCCTCGTTGATCTTCGCCCGGGTTTTCTGCGCCGTGTGCCCGATGTACTCGCCAACCAGGTCGGCTCGCTCTACCTCCAGGAGATGCCCCTTATTCAGAACGCCGATATCCCGAAAGATCTTGCCGAGGATCCTGGCCACCGTCGTCTTGCCGGTTCCGGGATTCCCCTTGAAAATCATGTGCAGGACCGTCGGCTCGGCGGTGAGTCGCAGGCTATTGCGCATCCGTTGAATCCGTACGAAGGCAGTGACCTCTCGGACCGTCCCCTTGACCTCCTCGAGACCAATCAAGTCCTCGAGCTGCTGAAAGGGATCAACCGTGTCCTCCTCCGGCCCATGGCCCACCTTTTCCGACCTCGTCCCGCTCCGGGTAGAGGGTACCGGGCGAAGGTGCGCCCTCTCTCGAGGTGCCCTGGACGGGCGGCTCCCATTTTCAGACCCCTGACCAGGCGCCGTGTTGTCCCCGCCAGCGGTGAAATAGGACAGAGCAACGGGAGCAGAAACGTGTCCCGACTCAATCCAGGCGAGTATGTCTTCCGTCTTGTAAGGGCTCTGACGGTTACCTGATATGGACACCACTCCCCTTCCGGATTGTTCAGAGTGACTTGGAGAAGACCCCTCGAAGCAGTCCCGTCTCCTCCACTCTCCGATCGAGGACATCGGAGTCCGTGGTGTACAGACCTCGTTTCTGCATCCTCTCAAAGAAGACAGATCCTGCGAAGGTGTAGCTCCTCTCGAGCCCCTGTCGGGTCAGGATCTCCTCCCGGCCGGATGCGATGAAATCACCGATGGCCATGCTTCGAGGGAGCTCCAGCAACTCCAGAGCCAGGGTCTGCCGGGCGGCATTGTGACCCGCTAACATTCCCGTGACCATCGCATCGGTGTGGCCGATATAGATTCCAGCCTTCTCCCCGGCGCAGAAAAGGTTCGAGAGTCCATCGACCAGCAGGCTGTTATCGCGGGGAGCCACTGCCGTGAAGCGTATAGAATTGCCCCGTCCCCCTGCGTAAGGATCTTCAAATCGCGCACGTTCCAACCCCGGGATTCTCCGCAGTTCCTGAAGGGGGAAATAGGGGGTCATCAGCTTGGCATGGCCGGTATCGAGCAGAACGATGTTGTCTGCGTAATCGGGCAGGGCATACTGCTGACAGGCCTTTGTCCCCAGCTTTCCCTGTTGAACCAGGTCCCGGGGAAGGGGAAGCACAGCGACACCTTTCTCATCGAGGGTATTGCGAATGTCCTGGGACAGGGATTCCTTGTTCAGCTTGCCCGAGCCACTCATTGCACCGGGCACATCGGGTCTTTTGATTGCCATGAGCTCTCGTACCCCGGCCCTGGCAGCCACGCTGACCCGGGGACCGAAGGCAGGACAGCGCTGGACGCACATGACACAGCCATTGCCGTAGCGGGTGCAATTTCCCATTGGGCCCGAGGTGCCTGTAGCATCGACGAAAGCATCGGCCCTGTGCGTGTGCCCATCTTCATCGATGAGCGCCGACACGCCGCCGGTGCCCCGTTCCACGTCTACCACGCGGCGTTCCAGGTGAACGTCGACTCCGGCGTCCTGCAGATGCCTGAGAACCAGGGGTTCAACCAGGGTAATGTCATAGAGATTCGCGTGGTCGTGGCCGGGAAATCTAATGTTCTCATGCCGCGCAGCCTGGTCCGTCAGCGCAAAGAGCTCGCCCCCACCCCCGAGGCGCAGGGCCTCCTCCGCGGCGGTGTAACGTCCGTTGTTGCGCATGATCCCGCCTACCAGCCCGGCCCCCAGCAACATGTCGGTCTTTTCAAACAGCTGCACCTCGACGCCGGCCCTGGCCGCTGACAGGGCTGCAGCACAGCCAGCCCAACCCCCTCCTGTGACGATGACCGTCTTTGGCACCGCTCAGCCCTCCTTCCTTCTGGCGGCCCGATCCGTATCCCGCCAGAACACATCCTCGGGAGCAATATCCGCCTTGCAGCCGCGGATCTCCGTCCCGTCGCGCAGGACAATGCTGCAGCTCCCACATAGCCCCTCTGCACATACCATGATGCTGTTGTTGGAAGCCACCCACTCCTGTTTCGATTCTAAGAGCTGAACCACATCGCGATGCAAGAAGTCACTGCCCAGGGTGATGACCAGATCAGCTCCACTGGCCCCAATGATCTCCGATAGCCGCCCGAGGTCCTCGTGGGTCACCGTGTCGTAGAACCTCGTGGCCAACACGCGCCCGTCAAACCCTTTCAGATTATCCAGGATGTATAGGCCTCCACTGAGCCCGGGATCGATAGCAATACTGATATCATTTTCCTGCTCCAGCAGGTTTCGAACAACGCCTGAAATCAGCGATTGACCGGTACTCGATACGAGAATAAGGACCTTCTGACCGAAAGCCCTGAGGAGACGCCTGACGCCAAAGAGCGCTCCGTGGTAAGGCCCCTTCAGAGCCCACTCATCCTCGGCGCACACCAGGGCCAAAGTCTTGGGCCCTCGAATCTGGAAGGCGATGGTAAGGGTCTGCTCCTCGGAATCCACATCGCACACCGCCATTGGGGCGGCAGACGTGTCCTCATCGTTCGGCCCCTTCACCATGACAAAGCTTCCCGGTCTTTTACACTCAGTCTCCCATCCACCAGGCAGTTCCAATCGAACAAGGTAGAGGTCATGGCCCATGACCTGTCGGCTACGCACAGGGGTGCTGACGAACTCCCTGACCCTGATCGGACCCCGGTGACGGAAGTGGTGATCGTACACACAGGTTCCCGACCACAGGCAGAAGTCACAGGTCTCGTCTCCATTGATGACGGGGCAAACCTGGCAATAGCCGGCTTTCCCCAGGGCACACGGGCACCAGGTGGACCCCGCGTCATGACAGCGAATCGCGTATTTGTTGTTCTGGGACACACACATCCCCCCATCTCGTGAGGCAGCAAGTGCAGTATCAAAATATGACAGGGGTGGGGATAGTGTGTGTACTGGGGACGTGGATGCTCTCGGTCCTGGCGAGATCCCCTTGCCAAAACCGGATCGTCCGTTCAGGGTAATCGAAGATCCTTCCATCGAGACTCCCCCTGGGAAAATGGTCGACCCAGTACACGACAGCAGGGGAGGCATGCTACCATACTGCGCGTGGCCACCTCACGTCGTATCGGTGTCCTTGCTTCGCTTCACCTCCGATACGGAAGTCGCCACTGGATGCCAGAAATATGGGGCCGCGAAACACATCGTGAAGGTTGCTGTCACAAGTGGGCTCGGAGACAGTCGACCATCCTGCCTGACTCCCCGGTGAGGTCGTGCGGATTACTGACAGAGCTAGAAAACCGTTGAGGGGTATGCATATCTCCCTATTTTTTCCCCTACAGGAGCCCCCTGAGTCATAGGGATCCTTTACCGCCCCTTCTCCCTCGGTTTCGCCGGTAGGATACCCCTCCCAGGATGACTTCCAGGGGAAAGAGGAGTTTCCTGATCAGGGCTGAGCCTGGATGTAGCCAACCCCCGTAATGCCGGGGTTCCCGGTAGAGTTTGCGATCAGGGTCGAGGGTAACATCGGCAATCAAGATCCCCTCCGACGACCCTAAGCTACCCTTCAGGGTACCGTCAGAATCAACGATGCGGCTCCCTCCCTGGAGACTAAAGACTTCCGGTCGCATCAGCCTGCCGAAGACTCCCGCCATGGGAGCCATGGGTCCTGTAGGATTGACAAAGACCACTGGAACTCCGAGTGAACAGGCATACAGAGAAGCCAGCATCTCCACCTTGGCCCCAGTCGCTTCCCGATCCTTCTGGCTCACCAGGCCCACCTCCTTGTAGGGAGTGGGCCAGGCATGGGGCATCAGGATCAAGTCAACGGAGTCGGCGTGCATTTGCCTGAGGAACGAGACCAGGTGGTTATCAGCACAGATGCCCACCCCCAGCCTTCCAAAGACCGTGTCGATAATGTGGTGGCCCTGGCCCCGCTTGAAGCAGTAAGACTCAGCATTGGCTTTTTGAGCCCGTCCCACCACGTCCCCTCCAGGGCCTGTCATGACATACGCATTGAAGAAATCCTCTCCGTCCGTCTCCACCAGGCCGGCCCCGAGGTAGAGATCCAAATCCCCCGACATCTTCCGGAGCCACTCAACGGTGGGGCCCCCGCTGGTCGCCTCGGCCGCATCCCATATATCCTGGTTGGGGACGTACCCGCTGGCAAATAACTCGGGAAGAAGAATCAGCCGGACCCCCTGCCGGGCTGCCTCCTGAATGAAAGGGGCCGCACGCCGGTGATTAGCCTGGGGACAACCGAGGCGGGATTCGATTTGCAGGGCCGCCACCCTCAAGGTTTGAAATTTCTGGGGCATTTCTGTTGCTCCCTCCAAATGACCGACAGGTAAGGTGATTTCCGGAAGAAGCGCAGACCGGTTGCTATGATCTTGCACGTCTGACGATAGAGTCAAAGCCTTTGCTGCTGGATGAGAAAACAAGGTCGGACGCGCGGCGGCCTCACCATCTGCCAAGGCTACCGACCTAGTTCGAAATATCTGAAGTGTCGGTACAAGTGCTCCTGCGCATCTTCATAGAATCTTACGACTCACGCAGCTGTTCCTCCTGCCACCTTGCGACGGAGAACCGGGGCAGAGTGCATGCATGTTGGCGAGTGTCGGTGAGGCTGGTTGAGACCCAGCCTCCCATGCATCCAGTGAAGGGAACAGCGGTCGCGGGGTTGATCCACCCTGAAAGCCGATACTCGCCGAAGCTCATAGTAACGGGCAAGGTTGGCCGTTCTTCATCGACATCACTGGCCGTTCCCACTCTGCAGTTCTTTCTTAAGGTCCTCTACCTCTTTTCTCAGTGTACCTACCTGGGCAAGAGCCGCCAGGGCAAATACAAAAGCGATCGGTGCTAACAGACCAACATACTGCATGGATGCCACCTCTTTCCAGGAAGACTCAAAACATGAGAAGCCTCACAGAGAAGATCGTTCGGACTGCTCACTAGGAGGCTACCAGGTAGAATCGATGGGCCTGTCAGCACTCCCCCACTGTCACCGACCTTCAAGCGTTGCAGTTCGAAAGATTCACACGTGGCTGGTACTTTCGCCTGCGAAACGGGGACATCCCCTTCTCCCGAAGACCCGTGGAACGATCTCAGTGGGCAAAAAACCAATGATAATACTACACTATAATATCCACAGTTGACATCCTCACTCTGGCAATATACATTGTTGATTGATACATCGAGGTTCAATGCATAGGGAGGCGCGCCATGACGAATGACTTTCTGGATCAATCCTACTGGAACGGCATGATTAAGATGAGCCTGTCACGGCTCTTCATACTTCGAACCCTGTACGACGGTCCCCTACACGGGTACGCGCTCAGCAAGCGGATCGCGGAAATCACCAGGGGTTGCTGCGCCCCAACCGAAGGGGCCCTTTATCCAGCTCTTCATGAGTTTGAACGGGAAGATTGCCTAACCTGCCACAGCGAGGTCGTCGGGGGTCGAAGCCGAAAAGTCTATACCCTGACAGAGAAGGGCATCCAAGCCTGTCTCACAGGTCTGAGAGCCTGGGAGGAAACCGCGCGGGCACTGCTCGCCGCAAAACGAAACATGCAGGCTGATGCCCTCGACTCTGACGAATGAAGGAGGCTTCACGACAGCGTCAAATCTTGTCGGCGGAATCATTCCCCGGCTCCGTAACATCAAAGCGTGGCAAACAGGACGTCGCAACGCATTCACCCGGCGGCCGAGGAGGATTCGCTCTCTACAAGGCTCTCGTAAAGGAGGCATGTCAATGCTCAAGCGTCTCATGGATCTACTGCGAAAGCGGTACCAGGACGCCACAGGCTGCTGCTGTTTCGAGGAGCAGGCACAGGTGAAAGCACCTCCATGCTGTGACCTCTCTGTCTCTGACGACCTGAACAAGCAGGAAAGCAAGCCCGGCAACCCGGATCAACAGATCAAATGATGGAGGGCAGACTCATGGAATCCTTGCTCCCAACCATAACGAGCGTTCTCAACTACGCTGCAACCAACGGCCTGAACATGGGACGTTATCTCTTGCTGGGACTGGTGTTAACCGCCGCCCTACACAGCCTTGTACCATCCGATAAACTGCACCAGATGATGACGCGAAACGGTGCCTGGCCCATCGTGATTGCCGCAGTAGCCGCGGTGACCACCCCCCTATGCTCCTGTGGCACGGTTTCCCTGATGATTCCTCTGCTCGCGGCAGGCATACCCTGGGGACCGATTTTCGCCTGGCTCATTGCATCCCCCATCATCAGTCCCACTGGATTCATACTCGTTGGAGGCACCCTGGGCTGGGACCTGGCGGTAGCTAAGATTGTCGTGGGTCTCGCCCTGGGCATTGGAGGTGGCATCGCCGCCAATAAGCTTCAAGCCTCGGGTTTCCTTGCCAACCAATCAAGGGTTCCCCTGAGTCGTCCCGCCGAGCCTTCCATGGCCTGCTGCTCTCAGGATACGACATCGGCATCCGGTGCAAGCTCACAGGACCCAATCAGGGGAGGCCATCCCGAGGCCTCGGCAACGTCGGACAATCGTTTCAACGACTTCATCAGCATTCTATGGGAATCGGGGCGGAGTCTCGTTCCCATCTTCGCCCTGTTCGTCTTGGTCGCAGGGGTCATTGAAACCCTGATGCCCACCGAGTGGATCACCGGAGCATTC
>SKXF01000366.1 GCA_007128555.1 Clostridia bacterium
GGGTGCTCCCTGGCGAGGTTGACAGAAACGGAGAGGACGAAAGGGGATCTCCTCCCCGGCGACGATGCGGATGTCGACGTTTGCGCTGTAGCCCTGCGGCATACGGACCACCACGGTCTTGTGGCGACGGCCTGTTTGGTCCGCGGTGTCTCTGGCATCGGGATGCGACTCATTTTTGCCCATGCTTACCTCCCTATTGGTTGTTGTCATGGCCTATCCAGGCGCAGCCCGGTGCCACGGGTCCCGCTCCTGTCAGTGAGGCCCCGGGCGTCGCCTGATTTTACCTGGTTCTGCGGCATGGTGTTGTTCTCCTCTTATGCCCTCGTCTTTACACGACCCGAGGGTGTCGACTCCATTCATCTTTGCAACCCATACCTTCCCTGGGCAGCCATTCATGCTGTCGAGGCCTCAAGGAAAGGATAGGGGAGCGACGTCACGCACCCCGACTTCAGAATCCTGTCCGAGTCCGACAAAATCTATGTTCGAAACCGCTTGACAATATAACGAGCGTTATTTAGAATAACATCAGTTATATAACAGCAGCTATACGAGGCCTAAAAACAGCTATCAGGTAGGGGGTTGCCATGAATCCACCGAGTGTGTATACCTACTCGCAGATTGTCGATGCCGCCTTCGATTTGCTCAGAGATGAGGGATGGGATGCCGTGTCCACGCGTGCGATCGCTAAGCGGCTCGGATCGTCGACCATGCCGATCTACTCCAACGTAGGCTCCGTAGATGAGCTCGAAGTGGAGCTGCGGAGAAAGGCACGGGATCTCCTGAAGGAGTACCAGGGTCGGCCGTACACGGAGGAGGTTCTCCTGAACCTGGCCTTCGGATACATCGTGTTCGCTCGAGACGAGAAGCACCTGTTTCGGTTTCTGTACCTGGACCGACCCGACAGGTTCACCGATGAGAGTGGGTCTTCAATGAGAGACGTGTTCATGGAGGATTTTGGTCCGGAAAGCCCGGCGGGAGCCGCTCTCATGGCGCTGGATGATGCGAGCCAGAAGGTGCTGATCCAGTACACATGGATCTTCACCCATGGCCTCGCCATGCTGGTGAACTCCGGTTCCGTCGGATCGACGACGGATCGGCACATTCTTCGCCTCCTTATGGGTGCCGGTGAGGCCTTCTACCTGTGGGCGACCAGGGAGGATGAGGGCCAGTAATGGAAGCCGCAAGGGTCAGACAGACCGTATCGATCCGGGATGCAGAGTCGAGTGAAGGAGGGAAAGACATGACGATTCTGGAGGTAAGGGATCTCAGGAAGTCCTTCGGTTCGCAACAGGCGGTCAACGGAGCAAGTTTTTCGGTTCAGGAGGGAGAGATCTATGGACTCCTCGGGCCCAACGGTGCGGGCAAGTCGACGACGCTGTCGCTGGTCTGCGGCCTGTTGAGGGCCAATGCGGGCAGTATCTCCGTGGGGGGATGGGACGTCGCCAGGGAGGGCATGAAGGCGAAAGAACTGATCGGAATTGTTCCGCAGGAACCCGCCCTTTACGGTATGCTGTCGGCGACAGAGAATCTTCGGTTCTGGGCAACCATCAACGGCGTTGCTCCGGATCGGATGGACGAGGCCATCAGCGAGGTGTTGACGGTGGTGGATCTTCAACGCAGGGCCCATGGGAAGGTGAGTACCTTCTCGGGGGGTATGAAACGAAGGTTGAACATCGCGGCCGGGCTGATACACCATCCTCGATTGCTGATCATGGACGAGCCGACGGTCGGAATTGATCCGCAATCCAGAAATCACATCCTGGAGACCGTCAGACGTCTGAAGGACCGCCGAATAACCGTCGTGTACACGAGCCATTATGTTGAGGAAGTGGAGTATCTGTGTGATCGCGTTGGCATCATGGACGGTGGCCGCATCATCGCAGAGGGTACGCTTTCGGAGCTTCTGCAACAAGGTAGTGAGTTCGAGGAACTCACCATCCATCTCAACGGCTTCTCGGACGCGATGGAAGCCTCCGTTGCCACTCTGCCCGGGGTCGAAAAGGCCTCTTTGTCAGACGGCCAGCTCTGCATCACAACGTCCAGTGCAGAGAAGATCCTGCCGCTGGCCGTTCAGGCCGTGACGGGCCACGGCAGTATCGTCTCCGAGGTCAGCATCCGAAAACCCAACCTTGAGGGCCTGTTTCTGAACCTGACCGGCCGAGCACTGAGAGACTGAAAGAGGGGGGATCATCGTGAGAAGAATCATGGCGATTGTGACCGTGGGCATGCGGCAGATGCTGGCCGACCCCGTGCAGCTCATGTTCATCTTTGCGCTTCCCATCCTGATGACCTGGGTCATGAGCTTCCTGCCCATCGAGGCCTATGAGATGGCGATCCTGGGCGTCCTTGTCATGTTTGTCGCCCTGAATATCATCACTGCAGCCGCAGGATACATCCTCGAGGAGAAGCAGACCGGCACGTGGCAGAGAATCCTGACGAGCACCACCTCGTACTGGCACATCATGACGGGATACTTCATACGACTATTTATGATCGCCCTGGTGCAGTCTATTGTCCTGTTGCTCTCCGGCAAGTACCTGTTCGGCGCGCCCTGGAACCACGGATACGGGGCGATGATCGTTGTCCTCATCGTATACATTTTTGCCATGACCGGGTTGGGACTGTTCCTGGCCGGCTTTGTGACGAGCCAGGGGCAGGTGCAGGCCGTCGCCATGGGCGTCGTCATGGTCGGCACCATGCTGGGCGGGGTGTTCTTCCCCATTGACGAGGCTTCGGGCGTGATTCAGTTCATCGCCACGGTATCGCCCCAGAGCTGGGCGGCAGGTGCCCTGAAGGACATTCTGACCATGGGGGTCGGCCTCTCTTCCCTTGCAACACCCCTTATGTGGATGACCGCCCTTGGGATGGTACTTCTGTTCGGGGGCGTTGTGAAACTGCAAATGGAAGGATAACCGGGTTTGCAAGGCAAGCACCGCCTCCCAGCCTGTGATGGGAGGCGGTGCGCGAGCTTCGGTATGCTGTAGCGGCGGGGCGGTGGGTCATGTTGTGTACTCGGTAGGGTATCCTGACATTCAGCCGAACAGGTTCCCTGGGTCCAGGGCAGTCAATGATCTTGTGAAGGCCGTCTCCGGGGGACAGGCGCAGCGTAAGTACTCTCTACTCGCGGGCAATGTTGCCCTTGCCAAGAATGCTGTGATAGGATTGACATGAAATGGTAGGTGTGGTGGGAACTATGCGTGAATGGAACACTTGGGATCTGCAAGAGAGGATTCGTAAGGGCATGCCCGGGGTCAAGCGGGCTATTCTGCGTGCCCGGCGGACGAGAGCGGTCAGACGTCGGCCGCGCAACAAGGAGGAACAGGACATCCTGGATCTTCTATGCAAGAGAAAGTGGGAAACGGATCTCGCCAGGGGCAGGGTCAGGATCCTCGGCAACAGAGAATGGTACTGTGAGTTCAATGAAGCAC
>SKXF01000367.1 GCA_007128555.1 Clostridia bacterium
AGCGCATGCGCCGCTTGTGCGGCAGGCTGCTCGGCTGCTTCAATCATCTATGTTCCATCATCAGCACAACGACACGTAGTCATAAACCTCGGTCAGGCTTCGCATTGCTTCCTGGATTTCACCCCACCCCAATAACTCCATGTCCAGGCACCCCATCGAAGGAGGCACAAAATGCCTCCCTCAACCCATATACTAAACTGTCCGTGGAGGGGGAACCTGCATGTATCGCAGAAGGGGCCTCAAAAGGATCAGCCACTTCAAAGACTGGGCGAGTCTCATCCTGGTTCTGGCGGGATGTGCCTTGCTCGCCATTGTCATGCCGCCGTGGTTCTGGTTTTTTCTTCTGGGTGTGGGGTTGATCGTGGGGGGGCTGTTCATCAGGGACAAATGTTAGCACCTCACGTCGGAGATCGGTCCGGGAGGGAGAATGATGAGAATTCGAGTCATCAAGGTGCCACTGTTTCTCGGGAGAATCCTGCAGTTCGTGTTTGGTCTGTTTGGAAAATAGGCGGCCGAGGAGTGCGTCCGCCGGAAGCGGACGCGCTCCACTGCTGTCAGAAGCTCTTCTTTAGAGAGCTTTCGTAACCTTTCCTGATCTGATGCATCGGGTGCAGACGTTCATTTTCTCCCTGCCATCGTCGGTCTGCACGGTGATGCGCTGGATATTTGGTTTGAACACCCTCTTGGTTCGGTTAATCGCATGACTGACATTGTGTCCCGTCATCTTACCCTTGCCACAAACATCGCATCGCTTGGCCATGGGTGTCGCCTCCCAGCCGTTGTTTTTTGTACGAGGATATACTAAGTTTACAATGTGTATTCTATCAACGCGAGCTCCCCGAGTCGAGGGGTCCGGTTTTTTGCAGCTACGAGAGGAATGGAGATATGGCCCGATCGATCAAGACAGACATTGGAATCATAGAGGTTCATGACGCGGTTCTGGCTAACCTGGCCGGGATCGCCACGACGGAATGCTACGGGGTTGCCGGCATGGCTGCCCGGAACATACAGGACGGGATCGCTGGGGTCTTGCGCCACGACAGCCTCACCCGGGGGGTTACGGTTGCTTCGTCCGATGATGGTGAGTCCCTGGTGGTCACGGTCAACATCGTGGTCGGTTACGGGGTTAATATCGGAGAGGTTGCGCGCAACATCCGCGAGAGGGTCCGCTACACCCTGAGTCACTGCGGCGGATTCCCCGTCGAAACGGTCAACGTGAACGTGCGGGGCGTGAAGGTGACGGCCCTCAATGACTGAACGAGCCCGTGGGACACAGGATGTGTTGACCGGACCCCTCTTTCACCGCATGCTGACCGCTGCGGTGTCTTGCCTCAAGGAAAACGTCGATGAGATCAACGCTCTGAATGTCTATCCCGTGCCCGATGGCGACACGGGCATCAACATGCTGATGACCCTGGAGTCGGCCATGGATCACATATCCGACCCGGAGGCCTCGTTGGGAACGCTGGCCAATGCCCTCTCGGTGGGCTCTTTGATGGGTGCCCGGGGGAATTCGGGCGTCATCCTGTCCCAGCTCTTCCGCGGCCTCTCGGCCCGGCTGGGCGAGGAATCGGAGGCGGATCCGGCTGCCCTTGCGGAGGCCCTGGAATCCGGGGTCCGCGCCGCATACAGTGCGGTCATGAGACCCGTCGAGGGCACCATCCTCACCGTCGCCCGGAAGGCGGCCGGTGCTGCTTCGGCGGCTGCCGCGGAGGGTGAGGATCTCGTGGGGGTCCTGGAGGCCGCCCTCGTGCAGGCAGAACGCACCCTGGAGCGCACCCCCGAGATGCTCGATGTGCTCCGTGATGCCGGAGTCGTGGATGCCGGCGGAAAGGGCTGGATCTGCATCCTGCAGGGGGCACTGCAGGGAATTACCGAGAAGGCGGCCCCCGCCAAGGCCCGGGAGGAAGCCCGCGCGGCACCGGTGACCGGCGACGCCGTCCTCGAGTATCCCTTTGACGTGGTCCTGCTCATGAAACAGACCGCCCAGGTGGACGGACAGGCCCTCGATGCCCTCGGAGACAGCCTGATCGTGATCGACGAGGAGGACATGGTCAAGGTCCACGTGCACACCGACGACCCCCTGGCGGTGCTCTCGATTTGCCTGGAGGCGGGAGATCTCCTGGATCTTCACATTCAGAACATGGCGTTCCAGCAGGCATCGTCTCCTTCAACCCACGGGCGTCCGAGTTCGAAGCAGGGGCACAATGGCGCCTTTGCCATCGTTCCCATTGCGGCGGGCGAGGGACTGCGCCAGGTGTTTCTGGACCTGGGAGCGGCCGAGGTTGTCCCCGGCGGGCCTACGATGAATCCCAGTACGGAGGACATCATGCGGGGCATCGAGGAGTGCGGTGGGGCCGTGATCCTGCTGCCGAACAACCCCAACCTCGTGCTGGCGTGTGAACAGGCCAGGGGGCTCAGTGAGCAGAGCGTGTGGGTGGTGCCGACGGAGAACATCGCCCAGGGATTGGCTGCCCTGGAGTCCGACCCCCTGGAGGCGCCGGATGCCTCCTCGGCCGTACAGAAAATGGCGGAGGCCATCGACGGCGTCACGGCGCTCGAGGTGACCTATGCCGTCGATGACCGCGAGTTTTCCGGGATGACGTTGACCCGGGGGGACATCATCGGCTTTGCGGACGGAGAACTCCTCTCCGTGGGTCCCAGCCCCACCTGGGTCCTGGGTGATCTCCTGCGCCAGTGTGAGGGGCGCGGGGGGCGGCAGCTCACGGTGTTCACCGGGAAAATGATTGATGAAGGGGAGGCTGCGGAGCTGCAGAGCACCCTGGAGGGCGCCTTCGCCGGCCGGGTGCGGGTTCTGTCCGGGGGACAGGACCACTATCACTTCATCGCGGCCCTGCAGTGAGGGTCGATCATGCTGTGCCTGTTGAGTGAGGCATCGAAACAGTCTGTTTCAATTCTGCCGGGGGTGGGGCCGGTCCGGGAGCGGCAGCTGGCCGACCTGGGCCTGCACACCCTTGAGGACCTCGTGTTCCACCTCCCCCATCGATACGAGGACTGGCGTCCCGCCCGTCTCGACCATGGCCTTCCGGAGGGCAGGTTTGCCCTCCGTGGTGCCCTGGGCTCGATCCGGGAACACGGCCGCCGTCCGCCCCAGACCGTGCTGGAGATCGATTGTCCCCCGAGACGGGCC
The DNA here is from genome assembly GCA_007128555.1 of Clostridia bacterium. The sequence continues at coordinate 3,152 of SKXF01000367.1, forward strand.
AGGGTCGTTCTTTTCGGAAGACGATGGTTGCAGCGCAGGTTGTCCCCGGGACAGCAGGTGACGGTCTACGGGGAATGGAGGGTCGACCCGAAGGGGGTTCTGCACAGCTCCGGCGCCCAGATCGATGGGAGCGATGACCCGTCCATCGTCCCCGTCTATCCCGCCAGTGCCGACCTGAAAACCACCAGGATCCGGGGGTTTGTCGCCGGGGCCCTCGACCGGGTTTTGCCGGGACCTGGTCCAATCATCCCCGGGCCATTCCG
>SKXF01000345.1 GCA_007128555.1 Clostridia bacterium
GGCAAGACAACGGTCATTAACATGATTCCCCGCTTCTATGACCCCGGCCGGGGCAAGGTCATCCTTGACGGGTACGATATCAGGGATCTGAGCCTCGAAATGGTGCGCAGGTGCATTGGGATGGTCATGCAGGATACCTTCCTGTTTTCCGCGCCCATCCGGGAAAATATTGCTTATGGGAGACCCGATGCCAGCCTGGAGCAGATCAAGGATGCGGCCAGGGCGGCGCAGATCCACGATTTCATCACCAGCTTGCCCAAGGGCTACGATACCCTCGTTGGTGAGCGGGGAGTGGGCCTCTCGGGAGGCCAGAAGCAGCGCGTGGCCATTGCCCGGGCCCTGCTGCTCAATCCCCCGATCCTGATCCTCGATGATTCGACCTCCAGCGTTGACATGGAGACGGAACACCTGATCCAGGAGGCCCTGGACCACTTGATGGAGGGACGGACCAGTTTCATCATTGCTCAGCGCCTGTCCTCGATCCGGGGCGCGGACCAGATCATTGTACTGGACCGGGGCGAGGTCGTGCAGAGAGGCGACCACGAGAAACTGATTGGAGAGCCGGGAATCTACCACGAGATTCACCAGCTGCAGTCCAAGGGACAGGATGAACTGTCGGAGGAGCTTTTTGAGCGGGCACGCAAGCGGGCCATCGCCGGTGTCCAGGATAAGGTTGGAGGGGTTTAGCGATGGGACACATGCACATGCACGGTGCGAACGATGAAGACCTGAAACCCTTCGATCCGCAGACCTTTCGGCGGCTCGTAGCCTATATCTTCCCCTACAAGTGGTACGTGGTGCTTGCGATCATTGCCCTGCTCTTTTCCTCGCTCGCGGCCCAGGTGGGGCCCTACGTCATGGGTCGGGCCATCGATGAGTTCATCAATCCCCATAGCGCAGGGGATCTGCCGTTTACCGAGAGGATGAGCGGCCTCAACCTGTACGTCATCCTGTTCGCCGGTTCCCTGGTGGTGACGTGGCTTGCGGGGTTCGGCCAGACCTATGCCATGAGTTTGGCGGCCCAGAACGCCATTTATGATCTTCGTAAGCAGCTCTTCGATCACATGCAGCGCCTGGGATTGAGCTGGTTTGATGCCAGGCCCCTGGGGGTGGTCATGTCCCGGGTCACCAACGACATCCAGACTTTGAATGAGCTTCTCTCGGCGGGACTGGTCACGGTGATCGGCGATGTGGTCCGCGTTGGGGTCATTGTCACCATCATGGTCTCCATGAACCTTCGCCTTGCCCTGGCGACCTTCGTCATCATACCGCCCCTGGCGGTCATGATGTTCGTGTTCCGGCCCCGCATTCTCAGGGCCCACCGGAAGGTGAGAACCCGGGTTGCCCAGATCAACGCCAACTTGCAGGAGAGCATCACGGGAGTGCGGGTGACCAAGTCCTTCGCCCGCGAGGAAGAGAACTTCGAAGAATTCGATACGAGAAACCACAATAACCTCGAGGCCACCATTAATGCCGAGCGCATCATGGCGATCTTTCAACCCACGGTGATGGTGATCGGCGCCGTCGCCACGGCGATCGTCCTGTGGTATGGCGGCCGGATCATCATGCAGGAGACCGTGGCGGGCATACAGAACGGGACCATGGGACCAGGGGTCCTGGCTGCCTTTTTGGTCTACGTGGAACGCTTCAATCAGCCCCTGCGGGAGATCAGCTCCTTTTACACCCAGATGCAGTCGGCCATGGCGGCCAGCGAGAAGATCTTCACGGTGATCGACTCAGAACCCGAGATCCAGGATAGGCCGGGGGCCGTTGAACTGCCCCACATCGAAGGACACGTTCGTTACGAGAAGGTCGGCTTCGCCTACGATGATGACGAGTACGTGCTGCAGGACGTCGATCTAGAGATCCAGCCGGGGGACCGGGTCGCCTTTGTTGGCCACACCGGTGCCGGAAAAACCACCATGATCAACCTCCTGTGCCGATTCTACGATCCCCAGCGGGGGCGCGTCCTCATTGACGGACGGGACGTGCGCGAGGTCACATCCCGCTCCCTGCGGGAGCAGATGGGGATGGTGCTCCAGGACACGTTCCTGTTCAGGGGCACGGTCAGGGAGAACATCCGCTACGGAAACCTCGAGGCCACGGAGAAGGACATCATTTCGGCGGCCCGGGCGGTGAACGCCCACCAGTTCATCAAGGAGATGGATGCCGGGTACGACACCATGATCGAGGAGCGAGGTGGCAACCTGTCCACCGGTCAGCGTCAGCTGATTTCCTTTGCACGGGCTCTTCTCCGCGACCCCAGGATCCTGATTCTCGACGAGGCGACCTCGAGTGTGGATGCCTACACGGAGCTTCTCATACAGGATGCCCTTGAGACCCTCCTGGAGGGCCGGACGTCCTTCATCATTGCGCATCGACTGTCCACCATCCGCAATGCTGACCTGATTGTCGTGATGGAAGAGGGTCTTCAGATTGAACAGGGCACCCACCAGGAGCTGCTGGCGAAGGGTGGCCACTACACCAACCTGTATCATATGCAGTTTGCTCGCAACCAAGAGGATACGGCATAGGGTGCGTTCAACTCATCAGCTCCAGCGGGCGGCCAATGCTGGCCCACATGGAGCTGATTTGTTATTTATAACCATTATGGCGTACAATACACTCAGGGTCGAGCCCGGCCATAAAGCTAGACCCTGTTGCATGTGGGGTTTAAAGAGTAGGATGCTGCTTCAATGAACCAGGACGCGTCCCCCGGAACCTCTCGCTGGTCGACCGCACCTGGCCGATTCCCATGATCCCTTTGCGATGACCGCCGAGATGTGATTGACTTGAGGGCGACCATGGGTTAGGTTGCAGAGGAAACCATGCTCATTCTCATTCAAAGCACGATGCAGTGACTACATTATTGAGGTGATTGGATTGGCCGATATACTCCTGATCGTAGAATCTCCTGCGAAAGCACAGACCATAGAGAGATACTTGGGCAAGGACTACAAGGTCGCGGCTTCCATGGGTCATGTGCGCGATCTGCCGAAGAGTAAACTGGGCATTGATGTTGAAGATGGTTTTACTCCCAAATACATCACGATCCGGGGAAAGGGCAAAGTATTGGCGGGGCTCCGGAAGCTGGTCGCTTCCGCGGACCGGGTTCTTCTGGCCACCGACCCCGACCGGGAGGGCGAGGCGATCGCCTGGCACCTGAGTCACGCCCTGAAACTGGACGAGGAGGATTCGGTGCGGGTTGCCTTCAACGAGATTACCGGAGAAGCCGTCAGGGAGGCTCTCGAGTATCCGCGGCCGATCCACCAACCCCGGGTCAATGCTCAGCAGGCCCGGCGGGTCCTGGACCGGCTCGTAGGCTACAAGCTCAGCCCCCTGCTGTGGCGCAAGGTGCGCCGGGGTTTGTCGGCGGGGAGGGTGCAGTCGGTGGCCGTCCGCATGATCGTGGA
>SKXF01000219.1 GCA_007128555.1 Clostridia bacterium
CAGGGCGACGACCCGTCGGTGCCGGCAGTGGTGCGTCTCATGCGAAATCGTTGCGAAGCAGAACCTGCGGTTGCTCACTCGCCGGGCTCGGGTACTCTTCGCCCCTCATACCGCATGACCATGTCAAATCCCATTTCAGCAATCCGTGCCACGACATCGTCACGAGACTTGGGCTCCATGGGTATGTGATCCGCTGTCGCCAGTCGGAACAGCATTCGGGCCACCCGGGCAGCATCCAGCTGGAGAAATCGCGGGTTGACTTTCTCGAGTGAATCCCAGTACGTGTGACCATATCCCCGCGGCGCTCCCTGCGTCCCCGGTTCGCTGGACGAGAGTGTGGCTGCAGGGATCCCCCGGACGGCAAAGGGGTACATGTCGGAATACATGCCAAAGGAATCCCCTACGGCGATGTCCGTCTCATACATGTCCCGGGCCATGTCCTTGAAATAGCTGATCGCCTCAGGCCAGCCCTGCAGTACCAGGGAGGTCCTGTCCCCTCTGCCGGCACCATCGAGGTTGAGCATGAAGGCCGTGTTGTCCTTCACGTGGGTCGAGGCGTAGTGCTCGGCACCCATCAACCCCATCTCCTCCTGGGCGAAGCCTACGAAGCGAAGGGTCCGGCGCAAGTGTTTCTTATGCCTGGCCAGGGCGCGCAAGGCCTCCAGGACCACGGTGACGCCCGCCCCGTTGTCAGCCGCGGACTGGCTGATATCGTGACCGTCGTAGTGTGCTCCGATCACCATGACTTCCTCAGACCTGTCCGAGCCTTTCAACTCGCCGATCACGTTGTACGAGGTGGTGTCATAGATCTCGTTCGTAGAGGTGATCTTCAGTCGAACATCCCCGTGCTTGGCAAGGCGAAGAATCTCGTGGCCGGTTTCATACGAGACGGAGATTGCAGGGATCTCGCATGCCCGTCCAAAGCGGGCAGAGCCTGTTTCGGGCAGCCCCCCGGGTTCTCCACGCATCCAGATAAAGCCTGCAGCACCTGCTTCCACGGCTCTTCCCAGTTTCTCACCTCGATGCATGGAGCGGTGGTAGAACTTGGGTGTCGCAGTGGTCACCATCACGATGGCGCCCTTCATCTGCTCTCGATGTTCCTCGTAGATCTGGGGGTGTCCGTCGCCCAGGTAGACCAGGGGGGCTTCTATTTCACCGGGAGGACAGTACGGAAGCGCGATGCATTTAAAGGAGGTCTCGTCTGGGGAGGTCGCTTGAAGACCTGTATCTTTGCGCTTCCACCCAGTACACTCGAATTTCTCCCTCCAGGTACGATCCGCTCCGGCCTCACAGAAGCGCTTCTCGATGAACTCGGCCGCCTGCCGCTCCTGCTCACTGCCTCCAAATCTCGGACCGAAGCCCTCCACCAGATCGGTCAAAAACTCCATTCCGGATCTTGATAGATACAGATCCGCAACAATGTCTCGATCCACTTGGTCAGTCAATTGCTCTTCACTCCTCCCAGTTGTGGGACGTCAACCTGCAAACTCGATCGCAATCCCGATGAAGCATTTTTCGCGAGACGGAGGAAAATCCCTGCCGTGTTGTCCGCGAGACATTCCGTTTCTCCGCACGATCATCAATCCGCGAGAACTGCGTTCAGCAGACCGATCCGGTCACCCTGCTGGATCAGCCGCCCCTTCATCAGTGGCTCCCCGTTCATCAGAGCCATTATGACAACTCCTCGCTCGGAAGGATCTTCACCTGACACGGTCTGTTCCAGGTCGGATAGACCATGGTCGTTTTCACAGGCTGCCTCGCCTGCGACTTCCCCTGGCTCCTGTGCTGCAGCGGTTTCCATCTCTGCCCGGATCCACACCTGTTGACCATCCACCGTGAATTGCGCCGATCTCACCGGACGGTCATCCGCCATCCATTCGGGATCGTTGGCGAGACTCCATCGAGCGAACTCCACGGCTGCCCGGGCATTCCAGGCCCTGCGAACCCGACACTCTGTCCACGCCCGCCGATTCACCTGCCCGCCAGCCAGCACAGCCTGGGACATGACACCTATGCTCACCAGGAGCAGGAGTGCCAGGAGCAGCGGGGTGGCACACATTCCGCATTTCTTCACTCGCCACAGAGAAACCATCGAGTCCACTTCCCTCCGGATGTGACCAGGTACAGGCAAATCAACCGACCCTGTTGTGTGAACCGAACATCCTGTATTCCTCGCTTCAGCACCCATGTAACGCAGCCTGTTTCGTCGCGTACCACCAGATCAGAGTCCATCCGCTCGACCCGATGAGCGCCCAGGCGGATCCCCTCCCCCGCATCGTACAGATCCACGTTGGCTGCGGAGGTTTCAAAGGTCAACTTCTCCATCACCGCCTCGATGATGGCTCCGTCCGGTTCTCGGGGTTGGGACATGACGCTTTGGACCTGTGACGTCAGCGTCGCGGCCGTGGCGACGATCACGCAGATCAGCGCCGTGCCCACGGCAACCTCAACCAGGGTGAGACCCAATCGCTGTCTCATTGCTATGATCTCGCTCGCAGGGTGACGAGACGGAACAGCACTTCTCCGCCATCTGCCAGGGTAGACACGGAGATCTTCTGCAGCCCAGTGTCCGGATGCATGCGGTTGAAACCTCCGGTATCGGGGTCATAGTACGATACGTCGATGACAACATCCGGAAAGGCAGAGGTATACAGGGGCGCGTAGGGTCCCGCGAATACCTCGGCGAGGGTACTGGCGGCTCTGCCCCTGGCCCTGTTCTGCTGCTCCACGTTGATGAGAGCAGACATCACATCGGTAGCGCCTGCAGCGATCAGGACCAGGCTGGCGCAAAGCATGACAGCAACGGTTACGTCCACCAGGATCACGCCTGTGCGGCTGCTCACGGGCTTTCACCTCCCGGCAGTGTTCGAACCTGCACGGGCAGGGTCACCGCGCGGTGCTCTGAGAAGAATGCCAACTGTGGTAGCTCCACCAGCATGTTCAACTCCCCCTCTTCGACGTGTTGCACAAAACGGAGCAATGTGGGAGTATCGGGAGCCATAATAGATGTCTGCACCGGGATGATCGCCAGGTCACGGCACTCCTGAACGTCGCCCACGGTGACGCTGAGAAGATCGCATCCGGCTTTGTGGCCTGCGCCCTCCAATTGCTCAACCATCTCGGCAGTGGTCACCTGCCCGCGTAGCTGGCCTGTGACCTGTTCAAACGCCCTGCGCGCCTCGCGACGGGCGTCGTCGATCTCGTCAGAAGGGGACGTCGCCTCCAACGACTGGCTGCTTCCAAACGCACCTGTCGCACCTTCCTGCAGAGCTTCCACGGCCTCACCCGTCGCCCCAAACTCCCGATAGAAAGCCCAACCGAGGCCTACCTGTGCGAGGACAAAGGCAACAATAAGGATCCGTATCAGGCTGCGATCCTTCATTCGTACCACCTCATCTTCATGGCA
>SKXF01000349.1 GCA_007128555.1 Clostridia bacterium
CGTTTTGCGGGGTCAACGTTCATCGAATACAGCCAGCAGATTATCGGCCGGGTGCCGGGATGGCTGGTGGGTTTGACGGCGGTGGTGTACTGGATCGTGGCCGCCGCCAGGATCATGCGGGTGTTCTCCGACATTGTGAAACTGTTTGTGCTGCCCCGGACGCCGGTGGAACTGATCATCATCACCATCCTATTATTGAGCAATTACCTGGCCCGGCACGGCATCGAGCCCCTGGCCCGAATGATGGAGATCCTGTTCTACCTCGTGGTCGGCCTCATCCTTGGCCTGGCCCTGCTCTCGATTCCAACCATGGATCTGACCAACCTTCAGCCCATCTTCGCGACAAACGTCAGGACAATACTGGCCGGAGGGCTCAGAACGGGAGCCCGTGAGCTGGAGGGGATTGGGGTTTTTCTTATGCTGCTTCCTTTTATGCTGAGGCCGGAAAGGGCAGCCACGGTGGGAACCGTCGGCATGGGTATCAACCTGACCCTTCACCTGATCCTATTCACCACCACCATCAGCGTCTTCGGAATCCATGCCCTTGATTTGACCTGGCCGGTGGCCCTCCTGGCCCAGTACGCAGTCGTCCCGGGAGCCCTGGTGGAACACATGGAGATCCTGTTCATCCTGATATGGATCACGGTGGCTTACACCAGCATTGTAATCTACATCTACCTGGCCTCCCTGGGGCTTTCTCGACTGTTCAAAATGAGCGAACCAAGCGTTCTGATCTGCCCGATCCTGCCCTTCATCTACTTCATCGCGTTGATCCCGGCCAACGTGTTCACCGTACAAGCCCTGGAGAACCTCGAGAAGCATCTGTACACCGTCATCATATGGATCGTTCCATCCGGCCTTCTTCTTATCGCCTGGATCCGCAGCACGTTCACCTCGCAAGCGCCGAGGGGCGGGTGACGAAACGGGTATGCTCATAGAGGTCATTGAGTGGCTGGGGATCCGAGTCACATTGATGTTCATGTTCCTGGTCGTGTTCGCGGGCATAATCTGCCACTACGTCGACGCTTCGGAGATGGACAACAGGAACCTGGCCAGGGAGGCGGCCGCGGCGCGCCTCATCGGCCTGGCCTACATGATCGGCGGACCCCTCCTCTACCTGGCCCTGCAGATCATGATGCGAGTCCTCAAGATACGCTGATCCTCACTTCCTCCCCACGTACAGCATGTGATCTCCAGCTCCGAACAGACAGGGATCATCACCGATCTGATACAAAAGATCCACCCACAATTGAAACTGCTCCTCCCCCAAATCATACAGTCCCTCGGCGACCGGGGCCCCGATCCCCTCCACCGTGCACAGGCGCAGAGTCGCCAGTCCACAGTCCTCCATGAAGGGTCGAATCTCATCGGGATGGGCGAAGTGGGCCGCGGTGAAACCGAAATCGGGATCTTCTGACGGCAGGTTGATCCCGTCGGCGAGCACCTGCCCGATACGGTCCCACAGGTAATCGATTTGCTCCGGATAGGCCCGGGCCATGTCCAGCAGGGGAGCATACCTGCCGATGAACGCGGCAAAGAGGAGGCCTCCACCTGTTATCACACGCAGGGCCTCCCGTACGGCGGCGCGGCGATCATCCTCATCGAGCAGGTGATAGAGGGGACCCATCAACAGGACCGCATCGAAGGACTGGGAGGGGAAGGCCGACAGGTCCCGGGCATCGCCGCAGTGGTATCCCGCCAGCTCGATGTCCTGCTCCCGGGCCTTTTCCCGGGCAAGATCAACGCAGGCCCGGGACAGATCCAGGAGGGTCACATCGTGTCCCCTCTCCGCCAGGTGAATGGAGTAACGGCCCGGCCCTCCTCCCGCGTCGAGGACCCTGGATCTGGGCTCCAGGTACGCCTCCAGGATGCGGATCGTGACCTCGTATTCCAGGCGATGTCGCTCGAGACGGTCCCATTCCTCTTTCGCTGTTCGATCATAGTACCTCTGCACCTCGGATCCATACCGACCCATCATGATCCCTCCCCAAACCTATAATTGGCAATATGCTAGCATGGGGGTTAAAAAGCGTCAAGGAAATCACCGGAGACGGGTGGACCGCCTCGAGGTGAGCAGCACTCTCGCTCGAACGACCAGGGGCCGAACCGTTCCCCAGACGAGGGCCCCCAGAAGGAGAAACCCGGCCGCCCCTACTGCGGGGAACAGCAGGCTGACGATTGCAGAAAAGCCCAGCTGGGCGGCGGCAAGGGCACCTACAGAGGTGACCGTCGCCACGCCTGCGTAGATGATATCGCCCGTTTGCTCCCGCAACCGGGTGGCAAAGCCGTACAGGCTGGCCACCGCGGTGCTGTAGATCTCGGCAAAAAGAACGATGGTGAACGCCAACCGGATCCCTGGAGATATGCCTCCGGCGACCACCAGCATGGGCACTTCCCACCCCGCGGCTGCAGGGACCCGCGTCAGAACCGCACTGTTGATCGCTGCCACACCCAGGCCCAGTCCCAGCCCGCCGAGAAGGGCGCCCATCTTGAGGGATCCCGGGCGAGCGACAACGCCCATTGGGGCCAGGACCGGAACGGCTAAGACCAGGTTATACGAAAGATACAACACAGCGGCCAAGGGCCAGCTGGGCACCGGGGTGCGTCCCACCTCTGACCAGTTGAGGAGGTTGGCCATGAACAATCCCGGATCGGTCCACACCGATGCCACGGCGATGCCCACAACAGCCAGCAGAAGCACCGGAGCAATGAGACTGATGGCTGTGATCACCCCGTGCAGACCGAGGAGCACGGTCCCCAGGGTGGCCGCCAGCATGACCAGGCTCCCCAGGAAGGATGAAAAACCGAACTGCTCGACGAAGACCGCACCCGATCCCGCGGCCATCACCGTCAGGGCACCGAAGAGAAAGACGGTGACGATGCCGTCGATAACCATCCCAAGATACGGCCCCCCCACCCGATACATCAGTTCCCGGTGGGAGTTCGCCCCCAGTTCCCTTCCCAGGCGCAGGACAAGGTAACCAAAGACGGCAAACAACATGCTGGACATCCCAATTCCCAGGTAGCCTCGCCAGCCAAAATAGCCGAAAAATTGAAGGACCTCTTGTCCTGAGGCAAAGCCCGCTCCCACGACAGTGCCCACGTAGGCCCCCGCCAGGGTCAGGGTCGAAATACGCCTGCCGCCCCCATCGCTGCGCAAAGTCGTCACCTCCACCCCCTTAGAGTGAACCGGGATGGAGGTGCACATACGGTCCAAAGTGGCCAGGAGACCGACGAGGGCGCCAGAGATCTGAACCCTGGGCCGCGGCAGCTGGCTCCACTACGATGTCAGGCGGGCGCTTCCCCGAATGCATCGGTCTCTTCATGTTCATCCACCATGATGACCGGGATGTTCGTCGCCTCGATCACCTCTCGGGATACACTCCCAGGGGAAGTTC
>SKXF01000382.1 GCA_007128555.1 Clostridia bacterium
CCGACTACCGCTCAAGTAAGCTTAACCCTTACGCGTGGGCGAATCCTGGCCACGACAACAAAGGTGACAGGCATAATGAGCCCGATACTCGAGTACATGATTGGGGCTGTGCACAGGCGGCCCAGCGTGTATTCGACTGCCCTCACGAGCCTGTGGGGTCCGCGGTCGAAACACGATCGATCTCTGTGACCAGGGGCGCAAGGTAACCGGAGCCCGCCAGCCAGGGTGATGGCTCTCACAGAAGCGGAAGGGGACAAACCGGCCCAACTCTCTACACACACCGGATCTCAACTGACGGTCACCCCCTCAGAGCAGCCACCGTCGCAGCCGGATCCTCGGAGGAAAAGAGGCAGGACCCAGAAACCAGCAGGCTGGCCCCGGCCTCACGGAGCTCCTGGGCATTGGAAAGATCCACGCCACCGTCGACGGCAATACGGATTCCTGTTCCGGCCACCATCTCTCGGGCCTGTCGGACCCTCTGCACGGTCTGGGGGATGAAACGTGCCCCGGAGAACCCGGGGTTCACGCCCATGATCACGACCAGGTCCAGCACATCCATCAGCAGTGGAAGATCGGCCAGGGAACGGGAAGGGTTGTAGGCGATGCCGGAAAGACAGCCCCGTCGCCGAATCTCGTCGAGATGACGATGGCAGTGTGGAGATGTCTCCCGGTGAAAAATGATCAGGCTCGCCCCGGCGTCCGCGAAGAGGGGAATCATCGCCCCGGGGTTGTCCACCATCAGGTGAACCTCCGTGGGAAGATGTGTCTGGGAGGACAGGGCCTCGACCAGCCCGGGCCCAAAACTCAGGTTGGGGACGAAATGGCCGTCCATAATGTCCACGTGCAAAAGATCTGCCCTTGCCTCCTCCGCGAGCCCCACGCCCTCGGCGAGGCAGGCGGGGTTTGCCGAAAGAATCGAGGGTGCGATCAACACCCTGCCAGAATCCTCCCACCCGGGTATTCTTGGCATAGCTACCTCCCTCTCAGCGGCGGAAGGTGATCACGCGCACCGCTGAATTGTTGATGTAGACAAAGGCCCGGGCACCGGACCCGTACCAGTAGAGGGTCAGATCGAACTCCGATCCCCCCTCAACGAGATCATCGAAGACCACCCGGCGGCTGACGCTGTCCATGAGTTCCACGGTCACCCGCTGCAGCTGGGGAGTTTCCTCCAGTGTCACGGTGATCTCCTCTTCGATCACATCCCGCTCATTGCCCCTGCTGACGATCAGGGTGACGATGTCTCCGGCATTGACCTCAACACCGACTTCCGGCTCGTGGTCAAAGACCATCTCCTCCGGAAAATCCGCCACTTCCCGGACGACCCTCGCCTCGAGTCCCAGTTCAGTCAACTCTGACAGCACCACGGGCAGGCTCTTGCCGATGTATCCCTGCATGGCAAAGGGACGGGGTTCCGGCCCCCTGCTGATCTGCAGGTCAACCACCGAACCTCGTTGGACCTTGTCACCAGGAGGGGGAAACTGGTCGATGACATGTCCCCCGGGGACCTCTTCGTGGTACTCCTCGGACAGCTCGAATTCGAGACCGGCATTCTGCAGTGCCACCTGCGCATCGAGCCTGGGCATTCCGACGACTTCGGGAACGCCCCCCTCCACCCACTGGGGCCCCTGGCTTATGGTCAGCTCAATCGTCCCACCGCGGCGCACCTGTTCACCGGGCAGGGGGCGCTGGGAGATGACGTGGTTTGCCGGGATGTCATCATCGTGTTTCGAGGCCACGATTTCCGATTGAAGCCCGTGTTCCTCGAGAACTGCCTCTGCCGTGGGCAATTGCTCACCCACCACCTCGGGTACATCCACGATGGGAACGGTATACCAATCCCAGACCCAGTAAGCGGCGTAGGCGAGAACGCCCACGACCATCATCGTGAAGACCAGCCACAGGATGATCAGCCACCATCGTCGCTGGCGCGGCTGGTCATCATCCTCAGAGAACTCGTCCCCGGAATCCCGGGGCTCCTCGCGTCTCCTCGATCTCTTGGTCGCCACCATCTTGCTCCCCCTTGAACGCACGGGGACCCTGTCCATGATCCGCGTGTCGTCGTTGAGGAACTCTTCTCTTTTAGCCTTGGGACTTCCTCCCTGCTGTACGAGCAGAAGATCCTGGAGCATGTGATCCGAATCGGGATAACGGCGACCCGGATCCTTCGCCATGGCACACAGGATCACGTCGTCCAGCCCCGAGGGAATGTCCTCACGAACCTCCGAGGGTAAGGGAGGACTCTGGTGCATGTGTTCCAGGGCAATGGCCACGGCACTGTCCCCCTCAAAGGGGACCTTTCCCGTGAGCATCTCGTACAGGACGACCCCGACGCTGTAAAGATCCGAACGGGCATCGGTATGCCTGCCCCTCGCCTGCTCCGGTGACATGTAGCGGACCGACCCCATGATCCTGTCGGTGGACACGACGGTGCCCGTCCCCTGGGCGCGGGCAATACCAAAATCGGCCACCTTGACGGCGCCGCTGGAATCGATGATGACGTTGTCGGGCTTGATGTCGCGGTGCACCACCCCGCTGTCATGGGCGCACTCCAGTGCCTTGAGAATCTGGCAGGTGATATCAACGGCGGTGTCCGGATGCAGGGGACCCTCCCGGGTGATCAGGTCCTTCAGACTCCGCCCAGAAATGTATTCCATGATGATGTAGTAAAGACCCTGGTCGGGCTCTTCTCCCACATCAAAAATATTGACAATATTCGGGTGTGACAGCCGGGCAGCAGCCCTCGCCTCCCGGCGGAAATGGCTCAGAAATTCCTCGTCATCTGCAAAGCGCTCTCGCAGAACCTTGATCGCGACCTCGCGTTCCAGGTAGGAACACTTGGCCTTGTAGACCACGGACATACCGCCACTGCCGAGGCGCTGGATGATCTCGTAGCGTCCGCCCAGAACCCTTCCAATCACCTGCGTCTCACCTCCCCATGCTTCAGGTCACGGTGTCCTCCGCCCCCGGATTTCGTCTGAGCTGTCCACAGGCTGCATCGATCTCCAGCCCCAGGGGCCTGCGTATGGTCACACTGAGACCCACCATACTCAAAACATCCCGGAATTTGCGCACCGCCTCGAGGGGCGACGGCTCGTAATCGACGCCAGGAACGGGGTTGAAGGGAATCAGGTTAATGTGACAGGTCATGTCCCCCAGGAGAACCCCCAACTCCCGCGCCAACTCGGGATGATCATTGACTCCTTTTATCATAGCATACTCGAAGCTAACTCTTCTGCCCGAATGCTCGGCATAAAGTTCACATGCCGGAATCAGCTCGCTGAGGGGGTGCTCCCTGTTGACCGGTACGAGGCGGTCCCGCAGGTAGTCGTTGGGAGCATGCAGTGACACGGCCAGGGTTAGGGGGATGTCCTCCTCTGCCAGCTGCAGGC
>SKXF01000175.1 GCA_007128555.1 Clostridia bacterium
CATCCTCGGCCCTCGTATGGTAATCTCATTTTTGACCTCTCCAATACCGGGGCTTGGCCAGGACTGGGTCTTAATGACGAGAACGGTTTCATGACCATCCAGAAGCAGCAGCGTGTCGCCCATGAGCACATGCTTCAGCATCTCCTCATGGGTGTCTATGAAGAGTGTTTCATGCGCAGGCAACAGTTGGCTCGAAATATATTGCAACTCCTTGCCCTGAATCGCTTTTCTTTTCGACGGTACGAGCTCGGTCCATAGCATGAGCGACTGTATGATCGCCCGCTCTCCTACTTCATCATCAGAAAGACTGCTTAAGTACACAATGGCTGCTTGCCACCTGGCACCCACGAGAAACTCCTTGACAACCAGATCGGGCGGATCGTGTAGATCTTCTTTGATCGCCTTGCAGGTCGGGGCAAAAGAGTTGGGACGGCTATAGCCCTTGGCCGCCGATGTAGAATCACTCACTTTCATCTTTGGCCTACGTAGCATCTTTCGGCGCAAGTACCTCACCACCTCTGCTATTTTTCGCGCCAGTGTGTCTGGGTATTCATCTGGAACTGGCAATGCCTATGGATAGTTGTCACCGCTCACTTATCCAGGTCCAAGTTTTCTGATTGTGACTACAGCGTCAGATCTTCGCATGAGCCACTAAAGTTGATGACATAGATGGGTGAGGGTGGAGGTATTCTGTGAGCTTCGCACGGAGGCTTTATACAATGGGCAGGTTTATCTGTTTGGCTTCAGGTGGTGGTGGCAGGCTAAAGGAGCGCCCACTTCCCCCTGGGTTTTGAGAGAGGGTTTTTGAGACAGTCGTGTCGTTTTCATCTGTGTGCGGGCATCGACTCACGGATGTCACTGTTCAAAGTCGCCCTTGAACATGTCTGTCGATGAGAGCGATAGGCGGTACGTTGGGCCGGAGATGGTCGTCAACGAGGTGTCTGTGGTGCGAGGGACGTGCAACCGGCAGGTGGTTCTGAGGGAAGGTGTCCCATTTGTCTGCAGATAGCGGTCCGGGGCATGCCACTCACGCCCCCGAATCAGATCTTGTGTTTCGCCTGACGCTTCTGTTTCTGTGCGTCCTGATGTACTCGTAGCTGACGCTATTCATGCTCACTAAGGTCACCCGCTGCCAGTGTTCACTTGCTCGCCATAGAGTTCCGAGGACAAGTTTGAGACACTCTTTATGGTGGTGCGAAAGCGCGGCAGCACCCTGGCTCGCCGACGCTCGTCCCCGAAGCTGCGGGCCCACCAGGTTGGTGATACGAACACGCCTCAGATGTTTGTGAGGAGCTATAGATGTGCCAGGCTGCTTCAGCATCATCGTTGAGGCCCTTAGTGGCCGAAGGATACTTCGGTTCGTATCCTTTGATCAGAAGCAGACGACGCCTGCCTGCACTGTTTGTGGGCGGCATCACAGGTGCGGTTTCAAAATCTGTCGGACATCATCAGGGACCTTGTCTAGGACATTTTCATCTTGTGAACCCAGTAACGGATGCGTTCAGTCTCCGGCCAGGCGCTGGTTCCGCGCACGGATGGACACGTCGTGACCTGCCCACTGCAGATGACTCGCGAACCGGCTGCCCATGGGACCTGCTCCGTAGACCAGGATTCGCATCGATACCCCTCCTCTGACACAAATGAGATACCAGCGGAATCGCCTGACCCTGCAGGGCAAGGACTCCGTGGCTCATATGCCCACCTTGGTCCGGCGGTTCACGGCACACTTGCCCTGCCAGCATGCCGGGGGCGTTCCCAGTATCCCAGGACCTGAATGCCCTTGGCTACGACTGCCCCTCCGAGCAGAGGAGATACCGGTCCTCCCCGGTACAGAATCGACCCGACATGGCCATGAAAGGCATCCGACCATCGGATCTGCACGCGGAGAGCACCGGTGGTGGACAACGACCCAGCGATCAGGTTATCCAAGCTCCCCCTGTGCTGCAGCAAGCCCGGCACCCGGCTCGAAAGCGTAACCGGCCCGGGTGAGGGCGCGCTCAATCGCACCGAGGGTGGCCAGGACGTCAGCGGCATTGCAAACACCCATGTGCCCCACGCGGAAATAGGCATCCCTGATCTCGGGATGTAGGCCGCCGGCCACGATAACGCCTTCCTCCCCGATGAGTCCGGCCAGGCTGGCATCGGTACCCTCGGGGTAGTAAAGGGCGGTCAGGGTCGACGAGGCCTTCTCCTCGCACACCGGGACCTGCTGCAGTCCCAGGGCAGCCGCACCCGCCCTGAAGGCCCTGGCGAGCTTCCGGTGACGCTCGAATCGCACCTGCATGCCCTCATCGAGGATCTGGCCCAGGCTGACCTGGAGGGCATAAACCAGGTTCACCGCGGGGGTGCCGAAATACCCTCCCCGCCTCTCCAGGTAGGCCTGCATGATCGGCAGCCAGTTAGCAAAGTCCGCGTAGTAGTTGCTCACGGGATGCTCGCGGTTGGCAAACACCTCCATGGCCTCCGGGCTGACGGTCAGAAGAGCAAGCCCGGGTGGGACCCCAATGGCTTTCTGAGACGCAGTCAGGTAGACGTCGACGCCCCACGCTTCACTGTGGCACTCCTCACCCGCAGTGCCACAGACCCCGTCGACGATCGTCAGGCACCCAGCCTCCTTGGCAACCCGGCAGAGGCCCTTGATGTCGCTGCAGACACCCGTGGACGTGTCGACTTGGGTCATGGCGACGATCTTGTAGTCCGAGGCCTTGAGGGCCTCTCTCAACTCCGGTGCCCCGGGGACGTCTCCCACCTCGGCCCTCAGATGCGTGACCCGTCCGCCGTAACGCTCGATCAGATCGCCCATGCGATCGCTGAAGTAGCCGGAGTTGACCACCAGGACCCCATCGGCAGGTTCAACCAGGTTGGCTGCAGCGGCGTCCATGGCGAGGGTCCCCGTACCAGCCAGGACAAAGGGCTGGGCCGACGGAGCCAGAAAGACCTCTCTGACTCTCTCGAGGGTCTCGCCGAAACACTCGATGAAGTCCGGCGCCACGTGGCTGGTTGTGGGCCTGGCCAGGGCACCCATGACCTCGGGGTCAAACTCGATGGGACCGGGAATCATCAACAGCTTTCTACCTTTCATGTATCTCTTCCCCTCACAATCGGTTTCGCAGTTCCTATGTTTTCCTGTCCGATGCGTTCAACCCGGGCAACCACAGGACCGCCTCGTTCGGGGGCCTGGAGCCCGGGCGCGGTGATCGGCCGTTCCCGCCAGGTGCCCTGTTGCTGTGATGCCCTCTGTCGATCATCACCGATGATGACGGACATGCCAGGTGCTCTCGCTTACCGTACCGTGTCTACACCCATCCGTCGACCGTCGCAGATGGCAAGAACCCAGCTCATCTTTAACCATATCACAGTCTCACGGCTCATCCCCACACGGGGTAAAG
>SKXF01000135.1 GCA_007128555.1 Clostridia bacterium
AAAGGCCAGATCGTCGGCCCCGCGCCGGAGCATTTCACACTTGAACTCCACAGCCAGCTGTTTTTCGGTGATCCCCGGTTGGAGCATCTCAGTGAGGTCGGTAAACACGGCATCGGTGAGGGCCTGGGCCCGGCGGATCAACTCTAGCTCGGAGGGGTGTTTGCGGGCCCGCATTAACTCTACCACCTGCTCTGTGGGAACCCAGTCAACGGTAGGTACCTGCTCCTGCGCGGTCTTCAACCAGCTGACGGTGGTGTGCAGGGCCTCGAAGGCGACAGCTTCCACACCCAGCTCCTCGATCTGGTCCCGCAGGATGGACCAGTCGTTCTTATAAGGCACCACCGGGAAGTCGGGCGCCTCGAAGCCTGCTTGCTCAATGTAGCGCAGGTCGGTGAGCAGACGATTCTCCCCTCCGGCACCCACTATAACCACCCCGTAGGAGCCGGTGAAACCGGTCAGGTAGCGTCGGTTGGAGGCGGTTTGAGTCACAAAGGCATCCGCTCCCACGCGGTCCATCTGTTTTCGCAACTGGACAAGTCGCTGTGCGTATACGGTGTCAGTCATTGGGTTGCCCCTCTCTCCTGTGTTCACCAGCTGATGGCAGATCCTTCATTGCGGGGATCCGACCCCGCCAGGATGACACCGTTGGACGGGTTGATCGCTGAGACATGTACCGATGATGCGCCCGGATACCAAGCTCCCACCAGCTGCACCCGGTGACGTAGCTGGTTAAGCTGCCTGACGGCATCAGGGCTCACCCGGGCCTCCACGTCGACCCGCCCCGGGTAGTAGGCGTGGGGCGCAAAGGAGTTGGGGAAGTTCTGTGAGGTCACCCGGGGGGCCTCGATGGCCTCCTGTGGGTTCATACCAAAGTGCAGCATGTTCAGCAGCACCTGCAGCATTCCCTGGGTCTGGGCGTCGCCGCCTGGACAACCGATGCCCATGAGTCCGCGCCCGCCAATGCCAATCAGGGCTGGATTGGGAGTCAGCCGTGGACGTCGACCCGGTGCCACGCTGCTGGGATGACCCTCCAGGGTCCGGGATTGCACCCCTCGCCCCGACATGGACATGCCCAGGCCCGGTACGATGGGGGTCCAGAACACCGGATCACTGGGGGTAGCAGAGAAAATGTTGCCCTCCGCATCGGCGGCGGTGACGTAGCTGGTATCGCTCTTGACAGCCTCGTCCTCGGCGATGTAGTGGTCGGGGTCGACCAGGGCATACTTCCAGCCGTCGCGATCCGGTTCAAAGGCGAAGGGATCACCGGGTGAAGGCATTGATCCGCTGGCCCGTTTAGGATCAATGGTCTCCGCGCGCAGCCGAGCATACTCCTTGGACATCAGGCCTGCCATGGGTACGTTCACTGCCCGCGGGTCGGCGTAGAAGTTCTCCCGATCGGCGAAGACGAGATCCATGGTCTCCAGCAGTAGGTGCAGATACGCGGGCGAACCGGGCTGCATGGTGGACAGATCAAATTGCTCCAGGATGTTGAGGAACTGGATGAGCATGGGGCCCTGGCACCAGGTGTTGCAGGTGTAGATGTCGTAACCGTGGTAGGTGCCTGTTACCGGTGGTGCCAGTTCAACGGCGTGTTCGGCCAGGTCATCAGCTCGCAGCCAGCCGCCCTGCCTACGGTAGAAGGCATCGATCTGCTCCGCGATGGGCCCGCGGTAGAAGTGGTCGCGGGCTGCCTCTATGGCCGCCTCCCGATCTAACCCGGACTTCCGCGCCCTGGCTTCCACATCCATGAGGGTTTTGAATAAACTGCCCAGGTCTTCTTGTACCAGGACCTGCCCGGGACGGGGCGCCCGGCGGCCAGGGAAGTAGATCTCGTGGGCGCGGCGTCGACGGAATCCAGATCCTCAGCCCGACGTGCCAGGGAGCGTGCTACGGTGTGGCCCACCGGCGCTCCCCGATAGGCGAGGTCCCGGGCAGGCTCCAGCACCTCGCCCAGGGTCATGGTCCCGTAGAGTCGGAGCGCTGTCATCCAGCTGTCGGGTGCAGCTGGAGTGATGGTGCGCATGATGCCGTCGGCCACCTGGTCGCCACCCATTTGTTGCAGTTCTCGGATGTCTGTCCGTCGGGGCCAGACCCCGAGGCCGTCCAGTGTCACAACCTCACGGGAGGGAGCGTTGTAGATAATCGTCGGTGCTACCCCGCCGAAGCTCGTTCGGTCAAAGAGCAGTACGTTAATGCAGACGCCGGCGGCCACACCAGCATCCACGGCGTTGCCGCCGCGGTTCATGATCTCAAAACCGGCCGTAGTGGCCAGGTGGTGGCCCGCCGCCACCGCACCGTCGCGCCCCATGGCCAGAGGGCGACGGGTGGACGCCGGATCAGCCGCACCTGCGAAGTCACTGCGTGTTCTGTTCATGGCTATGCCTCCTCGTATCATATGGATAGTTGTTCACGCTGCGAAAGTCGGGTACCTATCTTGATTTCTTCCCAGAAAGGGCTACCCCTGTCGCCGGGAGCAGCTCATAAAAGGGTCCCTCTCTGGTGCCTATGAGGCGCTTCAACCGAGGGCTGCGGTCGAAATACCGCTAAGTGTCATTGTCCCAGGGAAGAGATCTTCGCCACAGGAATGGGTCTGCTGAGGTAGATTCTTGTCCCAACTGCACCAGTGCCAGCTGGGCGTTGAACCCCTGCCTCCCGGCTTCGAAACAGCTCAGCTGGCACCTTCGCATGTGGCGCAGGGATGGAGTTCTCGTCACTGAGACCGTTCTGACTCCACGAGTGCGCTGTCTGACCGTGGGCACTAGGGGTCAGGAACCTACCCGGTAGCCCTGGGGCGGCTCAAGACCCAGCAGGTGCCGCACGAAGTAGTCCCAACGCTTGCGCACGAAATAGGGATCATCGGTGCAGGCGTGGGGTCGATTCGGCATGATCAACATGTCGAAGTCTTTGTTGGCTTCGATCAAAGCATCGACTAACCGCAGGGTCGAGGCTACGTGGACATTTTCGTCCATCTCCCCGTGGATCAACAGCAGCTTGCCCTGGAGCTGATGTGCCCGGGAGGCATTGGCCTGTTCCTGGTAGTAATTACCCACGGGAAGCCCCATGTAGCGTTCAATCCATACCGCCTTGTCCAACCCATGATCATGGTTTCCGGCTGATGATACTGCCACTTTGAAGAAGTCCGGGTGGGCCAGGATGGCCTGGGCCGAGGCATATCCGCCGGCGGAATGGCCGTAGATACCTACCCGCTCCAGGTCAAGGTAGGGGTAGCGGTCGGCCAGCTGGCGCAGCACGTGTATGTGGTCAGGAATACCGCCATCGGCCAGGTTGCGGAACGAGAAGTTATGAAACTCCTTGGAGCGATAGGGCATGCCGAATCCGTCGATCATCACAACCACGAATCCCAGCTCTGCCAGGGCCTGGGCC
>SKXF01000423.1 GCA_007128555.1 Clostridia bacterium
AAGATTCCGCGGCTCTTCCTGTCGCCCGTATTCAAGTGGTCGTTTTTCGCGTTCTTCATGGTCATGTTCGTAAGCAGGGTTTCTGGGGCCTGGCAGTTCTCGGGGGAGCTGCATTTCACAGAGCGGCTCGGTGGTGTCTTTGTAATGCAATATCTCATGCTGCCGACCATCGGGGCAGTATTACTTGCCGTTATTTTTGGCCCGCGCACATGGTGCAAGATCTGTCCCATGGGAACAATACAGACGATTATGCACAGGTTGGGAACACGGCTTGGCATCAACAAGAATATGGATGTGAAACTCGAACTGGGGGACCCCGGAGGATGCCGGGAGTGCGGTGCCTGCGCCAGGGCATGTCCTATGCAGCTTACACCCTATCGGGATGTGGAGTTAAAGGGCTTTGACCAAGAGTGCATACAATGCTCCAACTGCGTAAACAACTGTCCCTTTGATCTTCTGTCCATGGGCATCGGTGGTGCTGAAGGCGACGGCAGACGCCATACAAGAGAGGCAGCGGCTGGAGATTGAGGACCCGGAATGAGACGGGCATTGCGACGCCTGTCTCAACCTGGCGGGACACATTGACATGCGCTGGCTCTGCATCCTGCTCCGTATCGGAAGGCCGGACGTGGAGGAGTGATCTCCTGCTTCCGACTAATAGTGCCGAGGGAAGCTGCAGAGGGCGAAGGACCCCACAAGCGTCTTTTGTTGGAGAAGATTGTTGAGGACATGGGCGTCCCTACATGTGCCCAGCCCCATCATCGCAGAGGCCGGGCGCTTTTGAGCCCTGGGGCTGTCGAGGTAGGTCTCGTCCGAGGTGGATATGGACAACACTGCGACCTGGCCACAAACGCCTCCTGGAACCGGGTCCCCTGGCCAGGGGTGCTGTGTTTGGTGGCCGATGTGGCCCCATGGGATCCTCAGATGGCCGCGGCGTGTTCATCGAAGTGCCGAACAGGGGAAATCCCCTTGTGCCCGTCGTGGCCTGCCTGCGTCTGTTGCATCGTATCGTGAGGCTGATCAGAGTTCGAAGGGCCTATGAGATACGAGATCTAGAAGAAAGAATCGATAGACCGTGCCCAGTTTGAGGTACACAGCCGATTAACTGGGTGCATGCTGAAACTCTGAGTTGCCACAGGCGAAGTATGAGCTCCCCGACCGCCAGATCCTGACGGGTATGAAATAGTCCCCGGCGCTGGCCGATACCTGCACAGCCCTGGACGACAGAAGGACATCAACAGAGAACCCATCAAAGGCGGGCTGTGATTCACGACGAATGCGCCGCAGATTGGCCAGCACGATCGGTTCGATTTGCTCACGGGATCCTTTGACGAGTTCTCGAGACCACCACGACTCTCTGAGGATTTCATACAACTGCCGGACTGTTTCCGCAGAGACATTAGGTGCGACTGGCAATGCCTGCTCGAATAGAGCATCCATGGCCCTCTCAGGGCTCTTGGTGAAAACCGACTCAAAGAGGGCAGCCCGCAGCATCTCCATATTCTCTCCAGGTACGGCGCTACTACTGCCCAGTGCCCTGGCCGCAGCTTTGCGCACCTGGTCGTCATCATCATCGTCCATCAAGATGGAAGTAAGCACTTCTATGGCCCGGACACCACCGACCTCGCCAAGCGCGGCCGCAAAGGTTGCGCGCACAGGCACAATGAACTCATCTGCAAGGGATTTCACGAGGGGTTCTACGGCCCGGGCATCGCCGATCTCGCCCAGGGCTACGGCGGCTGATTCGCGCATGTCGGAGTCGTCTTCGTACCGCAGAGCCTTGATCAACCCCTTGACATTCTTCCTGGCTTTCAATTTCTCCACGTCAGGTGGTCCGAAAAGCCACATGTCCGCCACTCCTTTTCACAACTGGATGAGACAGTCGAGCCTCCACAATGACATGTCCCTGGTGTCAATCTTTGGCTGGCCTTGGTGGGTTGACGAGGGTTTGATCTCCCCGGGATCCCAATCGTACCGTCAACATGGGGCCTGGTCACACATCCTATTGCTCATGGCCGGAGTTCGCCTCTGTTGCGTAAGAACCCAAGTACCTATTTTATCCTTAATGTTCACCGTCATTGCATGGTCTTCCTGCAACTCAACAAGCCTCTATTGCAATGAAAGAACCCGGTTAATGAGAATAACAAGACGAATCGCCAGAACAGCTGACCCCCGGTATGCCTGTCTCATGCTTTCCAGAGCATTATAAGCACCGCGGATTTGACCCGGGGGCTGCTTCCACTTTCCATTAAGTACCGCATCCGGAGGGACCCAGCTCATGATAGGCTTACTTACGCGATCCTGAACGATGCAACCGTACTACAGGACGTTTGCCGGCTTGCTATCGTTGATCACATCGCCCATTGAGTCGGCATCCTAAAGAGAGGGAGATGCTTGACGTGGTTCGCAAATTCTTGACCGGAGGCTGTGTGCTTGCTCTCATAGCGGTTCTTGCGTTTTTTGTCACATCAGCGGCAGATACCTCTGGGACTGCGTTTACCGATGCACCCGGCCAGTTTTCCGGGGTGGCCGGAGTGCTCCATGAGATTTCCAGTATCCGTGCCTGGAACTACCGCCTGCGGTCGGACGAGTCCCTCACCAGGGAACACCTGGAGGCACTGGCGGTGAGGCTCACCAACCTTGGCCAGGAACCGGCCGATTCCCATGGTCCGTCGCCAGGCATACATGGAGCGTCTCCGGGATGGTGGTCATCTGGACACGGGGCCTTTGAACATGGCCCCATGCGGACCTGGCACGCGCAGGAGGGCTGGACTTATGACGGCTCGGGACGGGTGACCTTTGATGAGGATACTGCCATGATGGCCAGGGCACTGGAGGGGCAGGCGGAGGCATCGTCAGCAGCCCCGGAGGAGCTCCTGGACCTGGAGTTGTTTGCCTCGGAGGCCCATGATGGCCCAGGTGAAGCCGTCCCTGGGGGTGAGACGGCTGGAACCCCTGGCGCGGCGGCCGCATTGGGTGTTACGCAGACAGACGGCTCTGACGACTTCCCAGCCGTGGCAGCGGGTGGAGCGTTAGTGCCGCTGCCGGAAGGTCTATCACGATCATCATCAGCACTGCCAGCTTCCACTCCACCCGAAGATGAAGAGCCCGGAAGCCTCGAATCTTCAGCCTACACGTCACCCCCTCTCGACCCGGCCGAGAGTGAACCGGAAGAGCCCGAGGAGCCCCCTGCACCGCAGTACAACAGCCATGACACTTACCTGAACAGCTACATACAGGACATTATCAAGACCTATGTTGGTCATTACCCCTACCTCCTGAACACGGACTACGCCAACTATAACGGTGTCACCAAGGATCTTCACTTCCAGGGCGGGCTTCTGGCCAGGGCCCATCCCAGCGGCAACCGCGCCAGTCATTG
>SKXF01000062.1 GCA_007128555.1 Clostridia bacterium
CCATGAGTCCAGGAAGCGGGCTATCCCTCGACGACATGGTGGCGCTGGACTGGGAAGTGGCCATCGGCGATGAGACCCTGTCCCGGGAGGAGCTGGAGGTCCTGGCCGATCTCAAGGTCCCGCTGGTACAGATGCGGGGACAATGGGTGGAGCTCACCCCACAGGACATCAAGGCGATCCAGGGACTCTGGGAGGAGGGACCGAAGGAGACGAAGGTTCGCGACATCCTCCCCCTGGCCCTTGCAGCCGAGGGGGAAGCTCCGACAGCCTCCGGCTGGGTCGAAGACCTGTTGGATCGCCTGGTCGACGAAACCCGCATCGAGACCCTCGCCCCGCCGGATGCGTTCCAGGGCAGTCTCCGTCCTTACCAGCTCCGCGGGTACTCCTGGCTGAATTTCCTCAGCCGCTGGGGCATGGGGGGATGCCTGGCCGACGACATGGGCCTGGGTAAGACGGTCCAGACCCTGGCCCTGGTTCAGAAACGCTGGGAAGGGTCCGATCGGCGCCCGACCCTGATCATCTGCCCCACTTCGGTGCTCGCTAACTGGCGTCGAGAGGCGTCGCGATTCACCCCCGACCTTCCGGTCCTGCTTCACCACGGCCCCGAACGAAGCAAGAAGCCTGCCGCCCTCAGAGAAGAAGCGGAATCGTCTGCTGTCGTCCTCACCAGCTACGGCCTCCTGGCCCGGGACGCCAACCTCTTCTCCCGGGTCTCCTGGGATGCGATGGTACTGGACGAGGCCCAGAACATCAAGAACCCCCAGACCAAGAGGGCCCGGGCCGCCCGCAGGATAAAAGCCGGAGTCAAATTGGCCCTGACCGGAACCCCCATGGAAAACCACGTGGGCGAGCTGTGGTCCATCATGGAGTTTCTCAACCCCGGACTTCTGGGCACCCAGGCCCGGTTCAAGCGCGAATTCTTCGTGCCAATTCAGAAAGAGGGAGACGAAAAGAAGGCGGAGCAGCTCCGGTCGCTGACCTCACCCTTCATCCTGCGCAGGCTAAAGACCGACCGATCCATCATCGATGACCTGCCCGAGAAGATGGAGATGAAAATTCACTGCTCCCTCACCCGGGAGCAGGCCTCGCTGTATGCTGCCGCTGTCCGAAAGGCAGAGGAGGCCCTAGATGAAGCCGAGGGCATGGACCGCCGGGGCCTGATCCTGGCAACCCTGACCGAGCTCAAACAAGTCTGTAATCATCCGGCCCTGATGCTCAAGGACGGTTCAACCCTGCCTGGGCGCTCGGGCAAGCTCAACAGGTTGACCGAGATGCTTGAAGAGATCCTGGCAGCCGGGGAACGGTCGCTGATCTTCACCCAGTTCGCCCAGATGGGCAAGATGCTCCAGGCTCACCTGCAGGAGACCTTCGGTCTCGAGGCCCTGTTTCTGCACGGCGGAGTACCGGCCCACAAACGCGAGGAAATGGTGGACCGATTCCAGGAGGAAGAGGGTCCCTCTTTCTTCATCCTCTCCCTGCGGGCGGGGGGGACGGGCCTCAATCTCACCCGGGCAAACCACGTCTTTCACTTCGACCGCTGGTGGAACCCTGCCGTGGAAAACCAGGCCACCGACCGGGCTTTCCGCATTGGCCAAAGCCGTGACGTCTACGTCCACAAATTCATCGCCGCAGGCACCCTCGAGGAAAGGATCGACGAGATCATGGAACAGAAGATGGAAATGGCCGGCCGTGTGGTCGGAACGGGAGAGGAGTGGCTGACCGAGATGTCCACCCGAGACCTGAGGGAGATGCTAGCGCTGCGAGAGGAAGAGGTGATGGACTCGTGAGGGGATACTGGCATGAGCCATCCCGCCCCCGCTCCGCCGACGGCATCCGGGCCCAGTCCCGCTCGGGATCCTTTGCCGACAGCTGGTGGGCCCGGCGATGGATCGGGCACCTGGAGAGCATACTGAAGGGACCCCGGATCGGCCGCGGCCGCAACTACGCCCGCAGGGGACAGGTGCTGTCTCTGAAAATGAAGGAAGGCCGGATCACTGCCCAGGTACAGGGCTCCCGCGCCCGCCCGTACCGGGTAAGCATCGAAGTCGACACCCTGTCCGCAAAGCAGCAGGGAATCCTCGGCGACGCCCTGGCTTCCCAGGCTCTTTATGCGGCGGAGCTCCTCGCCGGAGAAATGCCCGCCGATATCGAGGATGTCTTCGACGCCGTCGGCCTCTCGCTGTTTCCAGACAGAATCGACACCCAATGCTCCTGTCCCGACTCGTCCAACCCGTGCAAACACATCGCCGCGGTCTTCTACCTTACCGGCGAGGAGCTGGACCGGGATCCTTTCCTGCTGCTGAAAATGCGGGGAGTTGATCCGGTCGGCCTTCTTGATGGACCCTCTGTCTCATCGGTGCCACCCGAACCCCTGCCTTCCTCCCCCGGAGAGTTCTGGCGGGGCGGGAAAGTCCCCCGGTACCCGCCCGAGCCGGAGGGATCGTCGTCCAAGCCTGCGGTGCTGCCGCGCCTGCTGGGCAAGTTCCCCCTCTGGCGGGGAAAGACCACCTTGCTGCAGGCCCTCGACCCCGCCTACAGGCAGACCCGGCGACAGGGAGGACGAATGCTTTCCGGGGGATGACATAAGATCTACAAATACGTGGATTCTGGGAGGTTGAACAATGGATGCCCAGGTCATCATCGTGGGCGCCGGCCCCGCTGGCGCCTGGCTTGCCTACCACCTGGCAAAAGAGGGTACCACAACGATGATTCTTGAGAAAGAAGCAATCCCCCGCTACAAGGCCTGCGGCGGTGCCCTGTCGCAAAAGGCCTCTTTGCTACTGTCAACGGAGTTTGATCACGAGGACATCCCCATCGAATCGGAGATCGACCGGCTGACCTTCCGCTGCCCCGGGGAGCCCGACGTTGAGTATCACATGCCGGGCAAGGGTATGGCCCTGGTCATGCGGAACCGTTTCGATGAGTTCCTGGTCAACCAGGCCCGGGAAACAGGAGCCATCCTGGTCGACAGCTCAGCCGTCGGGAAAGTGGAGATCTCAACAGACCAGGCAGTGGTCCACACGGCAGAGGGGCAATACCGGGCGGAGATGATCGTGGGAGCAGATGGAGCCACGGGGCCCGTGGCCCGTTCTCTCGGGATCAAGCCCGCAACCATCGGCGCCACGATGCAGGGAGAGGTCAGGGGCGAATTCGCCGAGGAGCTCACCGGCAGGATCCTCCTGGACTACGGCAAGATCCCCCACGGCTACAGCTGGGTCTTCCCCAAGAAGAGCCATTTGTCGATTGGAACCGGTTCCATGAACCAGGCCCAAATCCCCCTCCGGAAGATGTTCTTCGACTACCTCGAGTACCTGGGCATTGATGCGGAATCCTCGGAGATCCTCCTGCGTGGGCACCCCATACCCTCCGGGATCAGGA
>SKXF01000193.1 GCA_007128555.1 Clostridia bacterium
ACGTACTGCTGCAGCTGATCGTAGTAAGAATCCGAAGCATGGACGCCCCCAGGAGACGCCAGAACTGCGAAGAACATGGAAACTGCCAGCAAGAGACCCAGTCGTCTAACTCGTTTCATCTGTGTCACCCTCCCCATCTAAGATGCACTCACCAAGGGGGCCTCGGTCACCATGGCCCCAATCCTCAGAAGCATCGCGGTTGGGTCCGCCTCCCGTGTCACCGACCCGCCACCTGCATCGGCCATCTACACATCATGCATTCCGGCCTGGCCAACGACCGCCTCAAACATTGCGGGACGGTCATCTCCCAACCAGCGACAGTCGATGGGGATCGCCCGTGTGAACAGAAGCACGTTTCCGATAAGCTGCCTGACCTCATCGCTGACCCCGCGCCGATCATCGGAAGCCGAGAGCAGTCCCCCTTCATTCATGGGACTGAAGCCCTCCAGGTTCTTCAAGGCTGCAGGCCTGCGGGCCAGCCCGGGAACGCAGCATACCGGGACAGTTGGGAGGAACAACAGCCGTGCTATTGCCCGATATCGCAGTGTCATTCAGGGGTCTTTCGCCTCCATTCTGAATGCACTCGATGAGAGGTACCCCGTTGTGGCGCTGTCCGGCACATACGAGTCATGCGATCGCGGGACAGAGGTCGTGGAACGTCTCGACGAATCCAGGGAAACTCGACGTGCAGCCGCGTGGAACAACTCGACACGGACGCAGAAATCTCCCTGACAGAGTTCCTTGCACCTTGCTACACACCCGGAGGGTCCTTCTCTTCCGCCCGTTGGGTCGCCTCCCACATGGTCGGAGAGATCAATCCAGCTTTGAACAAAATTCGCACAGCAGCGGAGAATCCACCTCCGGTCACGGGCCAAAGCGTTCTGTGCCGATCATCCCCTGGACATCCCAGGGTCTTACCGGTCGGCACCTACACCTGACCGAAAGGAGTCCCTCTTTCCCTTGGGGAAAACGTCTCACATGCAAAGACCGTGCAATCTAAGGAACACTCCCCGCCCTCTTCCATCGAACGGGCTCCCTGGCTCGTGCTGCTAAGTTGTTTTCTGGATTCTACATCCCTTGCCGCCATTCCTGCCCCTGTTCATGATCCATACCAGTCCATGGCGGCCCCACGTGAGGAGGATAGCGTGCGATCCGTCGATTCCGAACGGGGGCTGTACTACGGGATCAGGCGACCAGCTGGCATATGTATTTCCCTCAATCTACGCAGTGAATGGATTTCAGCTCTGTTCTGTTCGATACTAGTAGCGGAAGAATCTCAACAATGGCGGGAGTGCACCACGAATACCGGGCAAATCACACACAGGGGTGTTGCATATCGCGTTTAAGAGCGATATACTACAGTAGCCGGGGTGAAGAATCTCTAGGATTATGAGGCGGTCGCTTCAAGCGACAAAGGCAAACGCATCGAAAGGTGCGGGCGCAAAACCACGGGTCTAACACCCACAACGGGTTAAGATCGCCGGGTTGCCGAAAGGAACCGAACCGCTTTTTGCTTGTTCCCACGGCGCGTCAGCGGGAGTGATGCCTACCTCATACTCCGGAAGGAGTATCTCCCGGTGAAGAGAATACTTCGGACGGCTCTCTTGCTCGCAGTCATCCTCAGCCTTCAGTTCGGGGCTGTGGCCCACGCCCAGCCATCAACAGATCTTTTCCGGTTTGAAACCTGCCTGGCCATCATCAACCTTGGCGAGACCGTCATGCAGTACGCCCGGGTCTTCGTCCCTCTGATCACGCAGACGACCCATTACGGCGAGGTAACCAATGAGACCTACAGCATTACCCCAGAGGAAATAACTGAAGGAGAAGACGGCCAGCGCATGGGGACCTTCTACATCGATCCGCTGGCCCCGGGACAACAGGTGAACCTGACTATTGCTTACGAGATTGCCCCTCCCTCGGAACTGCCGTCGACGGCAGACCAAACTGCCTCCGTCAGTTCCGCCACCCAGGCTCCGGAGATCGTCATCACCGCCAGGAGACTCACTGGCCACCTCAGCACCGATGAGGAGAGGATCGCTGCTCTGATCCGCTTCACTCATCATCACATCAGGTATGACAAAGACTCTCCCTGGCGGCACACCGATGCTCTCACGACCTTACACCGGGCCGAGGGAGTTTGCGAAGACTATGCCTCCCTTCTGGTAGCCCTCGCAGGGGCCGCCGGCATAGAAAGTCGCGTCGTCTACGGATACCGCCGTTCACCGGCCTCCGGGGCCTGGGTGAGACACGCATGGGTGCAATATCGACTAGAGGATGAGGATTGGGAGTCGGTAGACCCGACGATTCACAGTGGATTCGGTCTCAATCCAGATGCTGTCTACCTGGCACAATGGTACGAGGATCGGCCAACGCGCATTCGCTTTGCAGGTGGTAGGATCGCAGCCAGCATGAGCGAGACGATTACGCAGATCAGGTAGGGTTGGAGTGTGTATGGAGAGGAGGAGTTTGCCCTCCCCCTCTCCATACATGGCCGAAGCGCTAGACCGTACGTCTACGTACGATCCAGCCAGTAGCGATCAACAGACTTCCGAGGAACAGGTAGACGAGGGGCTGCCCACCGGTCTCGGGTAGATCTTCATCTTCAGCTGCGAGAGGCGGCTCTGGCTCAATCAAGATGTCCTGCGCCAGATTGGCCACTACGTGCTTATCGGAGTCCATGGTCACGGTCACCACGAGCGTTTCACCGCTAGCGTCACCGCTCCAGCCGTCGAAATCCCAGTCAGCTTCAGGGTTGATCCTCAGAGTGACCTGTTCGCCAGCGCTGTACTCTTCTTTCTCAGGCGTCACGAAGATGATGATACCAGCACCTTCAGGGTTCACCTCGGTGGTCAGTACGAAGGTCTCCGGCTCCTCAACTTCGACGAAGTGAGCTGTGACCGTCCTGTTGGAGTTCATGGTCACTGAGGTATCCGTAGACTCTCCGCTGGTATCTCCGCTCCAGTGGGAGAACACCCAGCCATCGTTGGCGGTGGCGTTGAGGGCGACCACGGTGCCAGGGGTGTAGCTTGTTCTCTGCGGCGTAGTCGAGGCTTCTCCAGAACCCTCAGGGTCGACCAGAACTGTGAGGCGGTAGTTGGTGGTAACTGTACGTCTTCTCACCGTTACGGTGTGATCATCGTCATCGTCTACATCGCACTCGCCAAAATCCCAGGGGTCTGGGAAGTCCCATTCCTCGAAGACTGCCGACGCAGTGAACTCCGTGGTCATCGGCTGAACAAAACCGCAAGCCTCGGCAGTGTTTTCGATTCCATCTGCCACATGCTTATCCTGCGCCACCAAAGTTAGGTCGTGGTCCGGAGTTTGAAAAACCACCGCGGGGTCTTGAGGATCAAGGGTCCCAACCCTGAGGTTGAA
>SKXF01000381.1 GCA_007128555.1 Clostridia bacterium
GGCCTCGGTCCCGCTGTTGGTGAAGAAGGTCTGCGACAGGGCACCCGGCGTGATCACTGCCAGTGTCTCGGCGAGCAGGACCTGGGGCTCGTTGACGTACAGGGTGGTGGTGTGCACGAGCTTGTTCATCTGTTCCGTCACCCGCTCGGTGACCTGCGGGTTGCAGTGCCCCACGCTGACGGTGAGGATCCCACCGAAGAAGTCCAGGTAACGCTCCCCCTCCGTATCGTAAAGGTACATCCCCTCGCCGCGCTCCATCACCGGCGGATCATCGTAGTAGGTTGCAACCGAGGGGTAAAGATAGTCTCTTTGCTTTTCCAGGATCTCCTCCCGCTGTGTCATACCCATCTCCCTTCCATCTCTACGTCTTTGCAGGTGAGGCCGGCACCGCCTCCCGCAGCGTCGTCCATCGGGGTGTGGTTCGGTCCAGGCGACATCCTGCAGACCTGGCAGATAACGCGACGTTCTGGTGACATTCTTCGGCACAGAGCCCGGCTTTCCTGCCCCAAAAGGGGTCCTGGGACAGGAGACCCTAACGTTGTGCAGAAGGAGTACGGGAGACACTACGTGAAGAGGTGATCCATTGTGCAGGCAATTCTGATTAACGGAAGCTGCAATCGGATGGGTGACACCCACAAGATGCTGAACTGGGTGGGGGAGCACCTGGAAAAAGGTGGCGTCGATGTGGAACGGGTGGATGCCACGGCCCTACTCGCAGATCTCGATCCTCCCTACTGCACCGATTGTGCAGATGACTGCGTCGGGAGCTGTTTCGAGGGCACCGCCCTCGAGGGGTTTTTCTGCCGACTGGCCGCGGCAGATATCGTCATCGCTGGCTCTCCCGTATACTTCGGGACGGTCAGCGCTCCCCTCAAGGGGATGTGGGATCTGACCCGGACCTTGCGAAAACAGAAATCCCTGCTGTACACGGTGGGGGCTGCGCTGTCGGTGGGCGGCGGACGTTTTGGCGGCCAGGAGACCACGGTCAGGGCCATTCACGACATGATGTTCATACAGGGCATGATCATCGTCGGGGACTCGGACCCGGAGAGCATCGGCCACCAGGGCGTCTGTGCCACCACCGGCATGGATGCATCTGCCGAGGAGCGGTTGAAGGTGCTGTCTCGAGCCGTGATGGACGTGGGAGCTGCGACGATGACCCTGCGCAGCAGCAACCGGCACGGCTGACGCGACCAGGTCCTGGGGCCAGGGGCGCAGCGTTGGCCCCTGGCCCCGGGAGTTCCCAGGGAATGGCGATCCACACTACCTGCGGCCCATGATCACCACGAATCCCAGGAGGTACAACAGTCTCAGTAACAGGCGCTCGAAGGGGTCATCGGGAACGATAAAGGGCCTTCTCCCGGACAACATTCAATCCACCTCCCATGAACACAATCCCCCTGCCCCATCTTATGTATGGGTGGGTGGGTCGGTTCACGTGGCGTCCGACATGGACCAGGGCTTATACCCACGGCCTTCACCGGCGGTCTTCGCCGTTTGCCTCCCCCTTGAGCCGGTCGAGGCGCGCCTGCAAACGGTCGATCTCGGCTCGCAGATCCGCCGTCTCATCCCGCCCGGGGTGCGTCGGCTTGCGGTCAGGTGGTGGCCTGTGGCCGGCGCTTCTCAGGATCAGAACGATCAGGACAACCACGGCCCCATACAGGACCAGGCGAAGGACATAACTCAACAGGAAAAACAGGCCGAAACCACCCAGGGGCAGGGCCCTGCGAAGGCTCACCAGGGACATTATCCACGCCTGGCCGACCCGCGGGAGGACATGGAAACCTCCCATCATGCCGAGCACCGGGATGGCCAGTAGTAGAATCACGAGGCCCAGGGCAGTCAGGACAAGGATCCATTTGGCGTCCACGACATCCTCCCTTCCAACTCGACGCGACCCTGCGTCAGCGGCTGACAGCAGGTTCTGCAAGGCCTTCCTCGATGGCTCGGGCCGTATACAGGGCCGAACCCAGCTGAACCCGGACCAGCTTCCGAATCGGGATCACCTGGTAGTTGAGATCTGACAGGGTATCGTCATGCCACTGCCGGAAGAACCCCTCGGCATCGTCGGCGGCCGCGGCAAGTCCCCTGAGTCTGTGGCGATTCCCCCCGTAGGCCTTCTCCACGTCCAGGAGCCTGAGGTACATTCCCAGCATGAGGAGACGGTAGAAACGGGGGCCTGCCATGTTGTCGAAGATCTCTGCCCCGGTGGCCGCTCGCTGGAGCTCCGGGTCAGTTTGTGCCCACGATGCCTTCGCCTCAAGGTTGGCCCGTCCCCTGGCAACGGCCTCTGCGACGGATTCGCGGAAGGGGCTCTGCTGGGTCAGAAGGGGCTCCACGGCCCGGTACATCGTCTCCAGCTGTTGCTGAAAGGTCCGGTCCGTCTCCAGGCCCTCCAACACCACGTCACGCCGGATCCTGCCTGTGACGGTGACATCCTCGATGCGGGGATCATAGTAGTAAGGCACCTCACACACCAGGGTATAGGTTCCGGCTACGTCCTGTGCGAAGTCATGGCTCGATGTTCCCCCTGTGATCACCTCTGTCGGGTCCAGGTCGCTGTGCCGTTCGATGTAGTCGTAGCCCTCGCGACGACCGAACATCCGGTATATGGCGCGATCGAAAACCTCTGCGTAGGGAACCTCGGGTTCTCCCAGGTTGAGGGGCAGTCCCTGTTCCCTGACCACCCGGTGCAGGGCGGGATAAAGGGGCGGACAGGGCCGAGAGATATAGAAATAGGCCCCTCCAAACCCGGCGTTATGCAGAGACATCATGAACTCGGGGCGCTCGCTCTCAATGATATCAATCAGGGCCTGCGTCTCCGGCAGGGGTTCCTCGAAGTGCAGGTTCTTGTAGCGGAAGGGGAAGGTCCATTCAACCTGCCGGTGACTGGGCGGCCGGAAAAAATTCCTGGCGTAGTGCTCCGGGGTAAAGGGCCCCTCGAACCAGCCCTCGTTCAGCCGGGTCCCGTCGGGGTCAATGCACTTGACCAGGTACCACGTGTAGTCCAGGGACGCCCTCATCTCGTCATCGGCAACGAGTTTCTGGGCGAAGTATTCCAGGGTCATGGCGCCGATGGGCTCGTTCGGGTGGGGACAGGCGAACATCAGCCCTTTCCTGTGACCCCTTCCAATGCGGAGCATCTCGATGGGGTGTCCGTTCCGGGAGTGGCCGATGATCGAGTGCTGAACCAGGTCCGGGTGCTCAGCTGCCAGCCTCCGCGTGCCCCTGTCCAGCTCATCAACGGTGAGAAACGCGGTGTAATTGGGGACCTCCTCGATCACGCGGTCCAAGATGCTGCATCTATCCATAGCCGCTGCACCTCCTAGGGTTTTCATCGAAATTGTACAACGAAATCCCATACCAGGGTA
>SKXF01000268.1 GCA_007128555.1 Clostridia bacterium
CGATGCCCCAGGCCTCCAGGAGCTGGGGCGACAGGCTGAACACTTTCACCCCGGCGTAGTCGAGGAGCTCCATCCCCACGCCCCATCCGCGGACCAGGATGTTGTCACCTGGGAGCATTTTCTCCATGATGTCCGCGGGGAAATCGATCATGACCCGTTCGGCACCGCC
The DNA here is from genome assembly GCA_007128555.1 of Clostridia bacterium. The sequence continues at coordinate 170 of SKXF01000268.1, forward strand.
GTGTTTGCCCGTCACGACGCCCTTTTCTCCCTCGGCCTTGCCCGAGACGACTCGAGCCTCGTTGCCGATGCAGGCGAGGACGTTCAGGCCCCCATTGGCCCCGTCAAACCCGTTGCCCTGGGGATTCTTGATGCTGACGGCAGGTTCCACGTGATCGGCGGCCCACCGGGTGGCGGAGTCTCCGACCCGCACGTTGTAGGTGACACCGGCGGCGCCGGCCACCACGACGGCCTCCCCGTCTGCGGAGATGCGGTAGGGGGTTCGTCCGTAAGCGGGGTGGGCGATCTCTCCCGTGACCGATAATTGCACCAGATTGTCGATATTTGTTCTGAGCACTGACATCCATCCTTTCCCGGCTTTCTGCACCTAATGCCTATTTGCACTGAGGGTGGCCAAATCCTGCCGGGACGCCCTGATTCACTCGACGTGTTCCCCCCGGAGCCTTATCTTCACGGCCCCGGCGAGGGCGACGCTGACGGGGCAGTGCTTCTCTGTCAGATCCATGGAAGCGTCGAGGACCTCGGGCTTCAGGTTGTCGGATCGGACCCGGAGCGTGACCTTGATGTCCTGGATCCGGTAGGGATTTGCGGTGTGGGTGAGCTCCGCTTCGATCTCCAGGGACGTCACATCGATCCTGCGCTTCTCGAGGATCCGCAGCAGGGTCAGCCCGGCACACCCTGCCAGGCTCCCGAGAAGATGGTCAACGGGGCTGGGGTGCCCGGCTCCCATATGTAGGGTGTGGCCGGCAATCTGGGCGGTGACCCCATCACCGGCGACGGATCCTTTTAGATGTCTTGTTACGCTCATGTTTCTCCCCTCCCATGGGCTCTGTTGTTGTCCTGTCATCCTGTTCGAGTATAATGGAAACGTGTGGCCGTGGTGAAATGCAGCAGTGGAGATCTATGCCTGCTTCAGGGTGAGGGAGGGGAGATGACCCGTGCCATCCTACGATTTTCAGTGTGATGAATGTGAGACGAAGTTCTCTGTTTTTGTGCCCATCAGCAAGCGGGGAGAGGTCTGTTGCGAGGAGTGTGGGAGTTCCCGGGTTTCTCAGCAGGTCACATCCTTTTATCATTCGGGCTCGACGCGGGGCAGAGACGGAGCTGCCTGTTCCCCCAGCAAGTGTCCCAGCTGTTCTGGTTGTCCTCCCGGCGGTTAGATGGTAGAGGGGGTTCAGCAGGGCGGACCGTGGGAGACCGCCCTGCCGGGTTGTGGGGCGTGGAAAACATGTATGGCCGATCATGGGAAACCGCAAGATTTTCAAGGGCGGTTCCAGGGGAGGCCCGGGATGTACGAGGAGAAATTTTCCTCGCTACTTTGCCTCGGCCGGGGAGAAGTGAACGTCCCGTGGCCTCTCCTGGTGTCGCCTGGGGATGTCCTAACCCCACAAGTAGTATCGTAGTGGAGTCCCGGGAATGTTAGCCCCATCGGCATATTCCATTTATAACCTCTAAACTCGGGGCCTGAAGCGAAAAGAGCCCGGAGTCCCGGGCCCTTTTCAGGGTTGCATTGGCTTGCTGCGTGTGCTGTTCTAGTCTTCGAGTCCCAGTTCCCACGGCTGCGGCGGGAACAGCCTTGGAGGTGGTGCCTCCAGGAATTCTTCGCAGCGTGTGGGCAGCTCTTCGCACTCCGGCGGGGGAGGGCAGAAGCCGTAGGCCGGGATCAACAGCTGGACATCCAGGGCCGATTTGATGACGATAAACTCGCCAACCTCGCAGAAGATCTTGTCGGGGCCGAGGATGTCGCAGCCCAGGCATTCCAGGACTGCCTCGACCTTGCAGAACATCTCGTCGGTTCCGAACAGGACCACGGACTTGTCGTGTCTGACCCTTCTGCGCACGCTATACTTGGCGCCATCTTCACCCTCAAAGGTCACGGTGACGATATACTTGTATTCCACGTTCACCCTGACCAGGGGCGGATCGTCCTGGATCGACGTGAGGCTGCAGTCGGCTTCGAAGTCGGACGTCGTGCATTCGACGATCTTCTTCGGGATTGCGGGGAGCGTTCCTTTCCTCGGAAACTTGACCTCGGCACAGCGTTTCTGCGAGCACGCGTCGTAGATTTTCGTGACCTGCACGCAGACAGCCTCGATGGGAGGCGGAACCCGCCGGGGCGGAAAGGGGCCCGGTAGAACCGGCTTCCTATGACTCATTGAGTCCACTTGCTCTTGACCTTGGTCTTCGGAGCTCATTGTTTTCCTCCTCTCTGAATCAATCAGTAACATAATATGAGCTGGCCCATGGAGTGTGTGCAACCAACTCGGAAATCTGCAGATTGCCCCGTGCAGATTGGATCGGGAGGGCAGGGGCCTGGGTAGATGGCCTCTGCCGTTGATGGATGAATTACCAGTGATACCCTTTTCGTCGACCGGGGGGGTGCAGCAGTGCCTGTATCACGTACTCAAAGCCTTCCTGAATATTCAGATCATACGGTACACTCCAGGCGGTATCCTACATGTCTGAAGCGGCGGATCATGCTGCTGCAGCCGTGCTGATCACGGCGTGCCCTACAGGCGGAGCTCGTAGTGCCGATGATCCCACGCATATCCAGGTTCGGATTTCGGCTCCCGGTTGATCGTGAACGGGCAGAGGTGTAAGGATTTGCCCGCAGTAGTCATAGAGATTACCGGGGTGATCACCGTGCAGCAGCTGGGTGAGTGGTCGGTCCTGGGTCGGGGCCCCGGGGGAAACTGGTTCTGGTCCCTGGAAGACGGCCGTCTCAGGGGATGGAAGATGCCGGCAAGAGCCACTGGCGAATCGGCAGACCTCGATCTCGGTCTGGCGCTCTCCTTTGCCGTTGGGTATGCTGCTCGCGGTGATGTTCTTCTGCTCGTGGAGCGCCCCGGTGACCGAGGCGGATCACACCTGGAGCTGCTGCAGGGGGTGGGAGAAAGGTCCGTATCACCCGAGGTGCTGGCCATGGGAAGTTCGCCCCTGTTTCCCCACTTCATACCGCCAACAGAACCCGGGTACCCCTGGAAACCCGGATGGCTGGAGGGTCGAAGTCTTCGCCTTGACGAGCTATCCGTTGACCTTCCGCCTCCCCTGGTGGAGATCCGGTGGCTGGCTCCCAGCGGGGAGGACCGCTCCTGGCCCTGGAGTTTCGCCGGAGTTTCCTGTGACCGGGTTCCCCTCGCAGGTTTCATCGGCTTTCACGGCTGGGAACCCTGGGAGGCCGGTGAAGACATGCTGCCCC
>SKXF01000110.1 GCA_007128555.1 Clostridia bacterium
AGCGGGATTCGGCGACTCCGGGGAAAGTGGACCCAGTAATCCTCCGGTGGAAGTGTCTTTGTGTTGACCTCCGCTACCCTGCGGCAGCTACTGGCAATGGTTTTCTGTGTAGCCGATGGATCGATTCCCGCATCGCATCGTCCGGCCAGCATATGCGAGACAATTGCAGCATAACTCATAATGTGCGCATGTGATGCCCCGAGGAGCGCCGATCCTGTCGCATCGTGTTATGGACGTCCACCTGGCTTCAACCAGACCCCGGATACCGGTTGACGAAAACGCGGGTTCTCTATAATATGAAACGTACAAATCGTAGTATAATGCTGTAGGGAATCATAAAATAGTACTATATACAAATAGTAGCCGTGGATTTCGTATTGACCTGGGGTTCCAGAATCCGTCTCTGCGAGGCTCATTTTCCGAGGGTGCAACATCGATCAGGGTTCCGGCAGACAGGATCCACTCCCAGGCGCATTGGCCCTCCTCTTCGCAGCAGTTTGATTCTCGACAACGCATTGTGACCATGGCACCAGAAACGACTGCCTTCGGTTGCGCCTTTCGTTGGGCAGGATCCCCGTGCGGATTTCCGTTGGGTGGGCTCGCACTGCCCATGCGTTCAACCAGGCTCCGGGGGGTCATGGTGTGCTTGGCGCCACGAATTTTCTGGTTCCTCGTTCACGGGGACATTCAAGGAAGTAGAACAGATGGGGACGGAAAGGGGGCGCGATCTCCTGTTTTGAGGCGGGTGGGCAGGCAGTCGGTCTGGGGGGTTGAGATGCACACTGGTAGGTCAGCATTGTACAAAGAAATTGGGGGGTGTGGTGCACAATGACAAGAACGTTGCGGCTGATCCTCGTGATCCTTATGGTCCTATCTCTGATGGTTGTGGCGGCATGTGGTGCAACGGAAGAACCACCGCCGGACGAACCCGAGACACCAGAGGCTACCGATGATCCTGAAGACGATCCCGAGGATGATCCTGTGGACGACGGAGAGCCTCGTTACGGAGGTGTATTGGTCCGGGCGGCCATTTACGGAGATGCGGAATCCCTGGATCCTCACCATGCGACTCGGGTGGCGGCAAACATGCACCTGATGAACATCTTTGATGGGCTTGTCTACCTGTCTGAAGAGGGTTTGGAAGAGCCGGCGGTGGCTGAGAGTTGGGATCTAAGCGCCGACGGCCTGGTGTACACGTTCTACCTGAGGGAAGGCGTCTTGTTCCATAATGGCCGCGAGGTGACGGCCGACGACGTCAAGTATAGCCTGGAGCGCGTCATGGATCCCCAGAATGAGTCACCGCATATGCTGCGCTTTGAATCCATCGTGGGTGCCAGGGATTTCATCGCAGGTGAGGCAGACGAGGTGGTAGGCCTTCAGGCTGTCGACGACTACACCGTCAGGTTCGAGCTGGTTGATGTTGACAACCTGTTCATCCGCGAGCTGACGACCATGGCCGGCTACATTCTTCCGAAGGAGGAAGTGGATCGGCACGGAGATCGGTTCAGCGAGAACCCCGTGGGCTGTGGTCCCTTCGTATTCGAAAAATGGGTCAAGGATTCAGAGATTACCATGACTGCCTTCGAGGATTACTACCGTGGCCGTCCCTACCTGGACAGGGTCGTGGCGCGGATCATCAGGGAGCCGGCCACACGTGAGATGGAGTTTGAATCCGGTGGGATCGACATGTATGTTCTGACCGATCCCCAATATGCTCGACTGCAGGATGATGCTCGCTACATGGATTACCTGATCGAGGTCCCAGAGTTGTTCATGCGTCACATCGGGTTTAACACCCAGAAGCCTCCCCTTGATGATGTCAGGGTGCGACAGGCCATCAACTACGCCATTGACCGGCATGTGATCATTGAACAGGTGCTTCACGGAAAGGCCTACCCGGCGATGGGATGGTTCCCACCTACCAATCCTGGGTACAACCCCGACATCGTGAATCATGCCTATACCTACGATCCTGACAGGGCCCGGGAGCTATTGGCAGAGGCAGGTTATGAAGATGGGTTTACCGTCACCTGCCTGACCACGGATCATCCGGCCTGGGGACTTCCCGCCCTTGAGGCAGCCATGGGGTATCTCGAGGAAGTGGGTATCACCGTCATCCCTGAACTGCAGGAGGGGGCTGTGGTCCTCGCTCGAGCCTATGATGGGGACTTCGAGATGTACATGCATTCCTTCGGGATTGCCCATCCCCTGGATCTGCGACGGAGGTCCCACACAGACACGTTCGGAGCGCCCGGGAATACCTTCCGCTACAGCAACGAGGTCGTGGATTCCCTGCTGGATCGGGCGATGCGAGCCGTTGATCGAAACGAGATGCTTGAGCTGTTGCGCGAGGCGGAGCTGATCATCCTCGAGGAGGCCCCCACGTGGTTCTACAACTACAATAAGGCTGTCATGATTCACCAGCCCTGGGTGCATGGCCTCGTTGCCAACCCCGCTGATATGGACTACCAGTTCCTGCATGAGGTGTGGCTCACCAGGGCTGACTGATGTAGGGAGCCTTGAGGGCTGAGGGAGGCGTGTCCCCTCAGCCCTCTCGAACGGAGGGTTCTGCTAATGGGAATGACAGCATTCATACTCGGCCGCTTGCTTTCGGCCGTGCCCATCTTTCTTGCCATATCACTGATCATCTTCGTGCTCATGTTCGTGGTTCCCGGAGATCCCATCACGGCGATGCTGGACCCCAGGGCGGCTTCGCTCAATCCCGAGATGCTGGCCCGGATGCGTGCTCAGTGGGGCCTGGACGATCCCATTCACGTACGGTACTTCAGGTTCCTCGGCAACATTCTGCAAGGAGACCTGGGGATATCGTACCGCACCAGGCTGCCCGTCACGGAGGAGATCCTGGCCCGTTTCCCCGCCACAGCCCAGCTCGCTTTTTACGCCATGATATGGGCGACGGGAGTCGGGATCACCCTTGGGGTGATCTCTGCTGTCAAACAGTATTCCATCCTGGACACCGGTTCCATGGTGGTGGCCCTCGCGGGAGTTTCCATGCCCGTCTTCTGGCTCGGCCTCATGCTCATGTACCTGGTGGGTGTGCTGTGGCCCATTCTACCTCCGTCCGGTTATGGGACCTGGAGACACATGGTTTTGCCCACGGTAACACTGGGAGCGGCAATGACCGGGCTGTTCGCACGCCTGACCCGATCTTCCATGCTCAGTGTCACCCGGTTGGAGTACATCACCACGGCAAGGGCTAAGGGACTTTCTGAGCGGATGGTCATTTACAAGCATGCCCTGAGAAATGCCCTGATGCCGGTGGTCACCATGGCTGGACTTCAGCTGGCAACCCTGATGGGAGGCGCAGTGATCACGGAGAGCGTATTTGCGATTC